>JAUPVS010000022.1 GCA_030916945.1 Patescibacteria group bacterium | reverse complement strand
TTTTTAGCCTTGGCGAACAGGTCACGGACACGACTAGCACCAACACCGACGAACATTTCGACGAACTCGGAACCAGAAATACTAAAGAATGGTACGTTGGCTTCGCCGGCCACAGCCCGAGCTAACATAGTCTTACCAGTACCGGGAGGACCAACTAATAACACGCCTTTGGGAATTTTGGCACCAACGCCTTCGAACTTCTTAGGGAACTTTAGGAACTCGACGACTTCTTCTAGGTCTTGTTTGGCCTCATCGCTACCAGCCACCTGCTTAAAGGTAACTTTGTCTTTTTCGTTACCATACAGACGAGCCTTGCTCTTGCCAAAACTCATGGCCTGGTTGCCCTGCCCCTGGGCACTACGTAACATAAAGAACAAGACACCGCTGATTAGGATGACCGGCAAAATTCCGCTTAATAACGATACCCATAGGCTGCCATTGTTTGGATCGGGTTGCGGGTTAACCGTTAGACCTTCGACGTCTTTATTTAAGCCCTGGTCATAAATACTGGAGCCAGCTTCTTTGTAAGATTGCTCGGTCGGCTTATCCTGATCCTTCTTGGTAACAATAACTTCATTGCCTTTGATGGTCAGTTCTTTGGTTTTACCAGCATTGGCTTCTTCGACAACCTTAGACAGTGGCACTTCGGTGAGCTTGCTAGGTTGATTGTAGGCAGCAAAAATTACCAAACCAAACAAAACAATTATCGCCATTAGGGCTAGATTCTTGAGACCGCGTTTACCGGCGGTTGGTTTTTGGGGAGTACGAGAATTTCGAAAAGGTTTTTTATCCATGTACGTATTCTATTATATCTGCTTGAAAGGCAGAAATCTAGCGGTCTGGTCGCCCGAGTGCTAAATACTTAGCCTGCACGTCTAGATAATAGCCAGCACTGATGTCAGCTCGCTTGTGGGGCTGGTAGGTCTTAGCCGCTACCACCAAACGCTCTAGACCTTTTCTATCAAATTCAACCTGGTGCCGGCGTAGCCAGCTGGCCAAAACCTCCTTAGCTACATCGTGAGGCAGCCGGATGAACCAAGATCGGTTAATTTGGTCGAGGGCTGGTTGGATATGAAGCTGAACTGCTAGGAGTTGTTCTAGCTCTTGGTTGGTGTGCTGGGCCGAATCAATATATTGCAAGAGCTGCTGGCGCTGGGCGGGCGTGAACTTGCTAGTAATGTTTTGGCGAACATAGTTACGCAAGTAGGCATCATCCGAATTAGTGCTATCTTCGCGCCACTGAATATTATGGGCTTGGGCGTAATCTTTAATCTGCTGCTTGTCATAGCCAAGTAACGGGCGGACAACGACATCAGTGCTGCGAAGCGAACTTAGACCTTTCCGGCCAGTTCCTCGTATCAAGTTAATGATGGCTGTCTCGAGTCTATCATCTTGATGGTGGGCCGTGATGATTGCTCCGGCTCCCGAAGCCTGACGGGCCTGGTGAAGAAATTCATAACGGGCCTGCCGGGCTACCGCCTCACTGGTACCGGCACCCAAATCGCCCTTATTGTAGACAAATGGAATCTGGTGGGCACGGGTTACATCCTGGATCAGCTGACGGTCTTGGTGCGAATCATCACGAATGCCATGGTCAAAGTGCGCCACCGTAACTCGCACATCAGGCAGTTGCCGCATAATATCCAGCAACACCATCGAGTCAACCCCACCCGACACCGCCAATACATAGTGGCCGCTTGGGACCTGAATATTCATACTTCTATCTTATCAGGTGTACTAACTAAGCCACTACCTGGTTGGGCGAGCTACCCGGTGGGTAGACAATCAGATCCTGGCTCGATTTTGCCCAATCAGCCTGAATTGGCGCCAGCACACGCCAGCTCTCAATTACTTCGTCACTGGTCGCAAATAAGGTGTGGTCAGACTTCATGGCATCGACAAACACACGTTCGTAGGCGTCAGCTAGTCGATCTTCAAAATGATGTTTGTAGTGGAACGATAGCGGGTGCTGCTCGATCTGCCACTCGTAGCCTGGCTTCTTTACCCACAAACCGACACAAACAGCTTCATCCGGCTGAATGCGCAATGTTAGCAGGTTGGCTTCGGTGTTGCCCTCGCCCTTGTAGGCGACGCGGATTTCGGTGTAATCATCGTCCATCGACTTACCGGTTGTGAGTTTGATTGGCATACCCTTCCAGCGCGGATCTTTGGACTCCAGCTGAACTGACGTAAATGTCTCAACCGTGCTGAGGACATTCTTGACCTCGTCCTTGTAGCCTTGATACTGGCCACGAACTGCGACCGTGGCCGGCATTAGGTTGCTCAATGCTTCGTAACGTAGTCGGGGGATACTCTTCCAGTCGTCAAGTTTGGGTAACTCCATAAGGGTTAGAGCGAGTAGCTGCAGCAAATGACTTTGGACCAAGTCACGCAAGGCACCGGTTTGCTCATAAAAGTGAGCCCGACCTTCGATACCAATCTTCTGACAGGCCACTACTTCGATATTGGCGATAAATTCACTACTCCAGGTCTGCGAAAATATAGGATTAGCCGACCGAAACACCACTAGGTTTTGGGCCATCTCTTTGGCCAGGTAATGATCGATACGGTAGACTTGGTCTTCTTTAAAGTGTTTATCGAGATCTTTAATAAGCTGCTCGGCCGAAGCCAGGTCGGTCCCAAAGGGTTTTTCTAGCAAAAGCTTGGTGTCGGTTTTTTCGGCCAATCCAGTTTCACCAAGATGCTCAACAACCGTTAAAGCGGCGCTGGGCGGGACTGATAAATAGAAGAGGCGCTGAGCCGAACCGCCTAATGACCGCTCAATGCCTTCGAGCTGCGTGGCCAGGTCGTGGTAAGCCTGTTTACTGTCTAAATCCATTTGGCGTAGCTCAAGATGATGCTCCCAAAATTCATCATCGTCGGGAGCGACATCAGCCAGCTTAAGATGGCGACGTGATATGCCAATTATGCGAAAAGCCTCGGGCAAGGCTTTAGCCTGGGCGATCTCGCGAATCGCCGGCAACAACTTGCGCTGGGCCAGGTCACCACTTATTCCCACAATAACTAGGATGGTCGGTTTCATTTATTTAACTCGTGTCCGCCAAATTTATTACGCATGGCCGCTAGCAACTTTGTGGCAAAGTTGGTTTCGCCTTTTTGAGAGGCTAGTCGCACATCAAACGAGGTTTGAATCGCTGGCAATGGAATTCCCAGATCTTTAGCTGTTTCGAGCGTCCAACGGGCTTCGCCCGATTCGGCCACAAAACCATCGATTCCTTCGAGGGTTGGGTTTTCGGCCAAGGCCGACTGACATAACTCGTTCAGCCAAGACGTAACAACGCTGTGGTGCTGCCAAACGTTGCCAGCCGCCGCCAAGTCGATGTCTTTGTAGGCGCCCTCGTTAAGCATCCGGTAGCCTTCGGCCAAACTTTCCATCATGCCGTATTCAACCGCATTATGAACCATCTTTACATAGTGACCAGAACCACTCGGACCAAAATGGAAGTAAGCACCTTCTGGTTGAGACAAGGTCTTAAGAACTGGCTCGATGACGGCAACACCGGCTTTGTCGCCCCCTACCATCATTGAAAAACCATTTTGGTAGCCCCAAACACCACCACTGGTACCAACATCAAGCAATATCGAACCCTGGCTAGCGACTAGTTCGGCCCGTTTTTGGGTTAAACGAAAATCAGAGTTGCCACCATCCACCAAAGTACTACCCTTGGGCACCAATTTAAGCCAGTCGTTAATTGTGTCGTCCATAATATCGGCCGGCAACATAATCCATAGCACGACCGGCTCGTCACCAAAGGCTGCCACCACGTCTTGGGGAGTCGGCGCGGCGGTGGCGCCGTAGCTAACGGCTTCGTCGATTGGCCCCTGGCTACGGTTATGGGCAATTACTTGGTGGCCGTTTTCACTTAGCTTGCGGGAAATTTGCATACCCATGCGGCCTAGGCCAGCGATTGCGATTTTCATACGGTGTCTCCTGTTTGGTCATTAAAAATTGTGAGCTTGGGAACTTTTTTAAGGGCTTGGGCCGGCTGGTCGGTAATTGGTAAATCTTGCTGAAGTCGCTCTAGTTGAGGCAGCTTGGCCTCGCCCATGGCATAGACTACGGCCTCACTAAGTGCCGCTATGGCCGGTGCTGTCATGGTAACGCGCTGGTAGTCGCCGTTATCAAATGAAGCCGCCCATTCGGTGGCAGTAACGGCTGGGCTACCCGGAATAATGCCGGCCGTGTGACCATCCGGGCCAATCCCAAATAGGCCAACACAATAAGCCGCACCCTGGCAGAATTCTTGAAGGTGTTGAGCATATTCGCTAGTTGTTTGATCACGATCATGACCATGCAAAACCGGCACAGCGCTGGCCCCTGGCAAGCTAAAGCCGGCGTCCTGGAGTTGCTGCCAGTTAGAGTCAGCGTGACCGACCGGGCCAAAACGTTCATCGGTTAGAGTAACGGTCAGGTTGGCCAAGTTGGCGTCCTGCAGTCTTTGCGATACAGCCACCGCCACAGCTATGGCCGATCCACCTGGCACTAGCCATAGAACCTTGCCCTCGCCCAGCTTTTGACGAAGCACCCCCGCTAAGTAAGTGACAACTGATTCATCATTGGTAACTTTATGCAGCTGCATTGTGTACTCAGTATATTACAATGAGGCTATGAAACTAGCGGTTATTGGGGCAAATGGCAAAACTGGTCGCGTGTTTGTGCGGGCCGCCCTGGAGGCTGGGCATACTGTTACCGCCGCCGTCCACCGTCACAATTCCCTACCCAACCACCCAAATCTTGTTATAAAAACAGCCGATGCCACCAAGCCAGCCGACATGAAAAGCTTGGTAAACGGTCAGGATGCCGTCATCAGCCTAATTGGTCACGGCCTAAAAACCCCGCCCAATGTTCAAACCGACGCTATCAAGGCCATCGCCAAGGCCATGACCAAAAACCAAAAGTTAGTCAGCCTGACCGGTACTGGCGTACGCCAACCGGGCGACCACATTACAATCTTTGATAGCCTACTAAACGAACCCCTGGCGTTAGTCATGAAAAATATGGTCCAAGATGGCCGCAATCACCTGGTCGCCCTGGAACAGAGCCAGGTCGATTGGACGGTTCTGCGCGCCCTTAAACTGACCAACCGCCAGCTACATGGCTTTCATCTTTTAACTAACGGACCAGCTCGCCTATTCGTCTCCCGCGCCACCGTGTCACAGGCCATTCTTGAGGTTCTTACTGACGGTAGCTATTCGCGGCAGGCGCCAATTATTGGCAAATAGTTGTTGTACACTAAAGATATGAAGACAATTACAATTTGTTCCAGCGTCGCCTTTTACCGTGACGTCATTAAGATTAAAGATGAGCTGGAAAAGCTTGGTGTACACGTAATTGTGCCCAAGACGGCCCTGCGCATGCAAAAGAATAATGACTACGAGGTCAGCCACTACAAAACCTGGTTCGCCGACGCCAACGATTATCACAAAAAGGCCGAGTTAATGATGAGTCACTTTGAAGAAATCGATAAGGGCGGCGCCATCTTGGTAGTGAACAACGAAAAACACGGTGTGGCCAACTACATTGGCGGCAATGTTCTTATGGAGATGGCCTTGGCTTTCTTTCAGAAAAAGCCAATCTTTATACTGCACGACATACCTCATGAATCGCCTTTTATCGAAGAAATTCTGGGAGTTTTACCAATCACACTTAAAGGTGACCTAAAGAGCCTCGTCAAGCAGCTCTAAGCGCGGCGATGACTGTTTTGTAGTAGTCGGCGGTGTGCGGCACGTAACCTTGTCCTGACGTCAAAACTTGATCGGCAAAATCATCCAAAGACTTCCAGACTAGTAAGGCGACTTCTGCGGCATCATGTACAAGTTCAGCGCCTTTCGGTAGTTGATAGATATACAGATACTGAAACTCATTTTCGATAGCCTCACTATCGGTCTTAGTATTCATCCGCCAAACCTTAATGAGTGAAAATTCTTGGGGTTCGGCGGTGTGCCCAATCTCTTCTTGGGTTTCACGAATTGCCGCAGCTAGGGGTGTCTCGCCTAGGTCAATGTGACCAGCCGCCGATATGTCTAGCAGGTTAGCCCAGGTTCGCTTGTTAGCAGCCCGTTTTTGCAGTAAAACTTCTTTGCCATCAGGACTATCCCGCCAAATCCAGACATGGGCCGCCGCGTGTAACAAACCTTGACTAAAGACTTCTTCCTTACTAGCCCCCTGCCCGGCCCGCGGTTTACCGGTTTCGTCGTAAAGTTGCCAGATTTCCGTCATGCCATCACTATAGCAAATAGGCTATACTGTTAGGCGTGATAAAGTCCAAACGACCTAATAAGAAACAAGGATTTGCCAGCCTCGGGCTGGTGGTTTTGCTTTTGAGCGCTGGTGCAATTTTCTATCAGCTGGCTGCTTCGGCACCGCGCACTCCTAAACTGCCTGAACCGTCATTAAAGGCTTTGGCCAAGGAAAAGAACATTGAGCTTGGCAACTTTGCGATCGCCAACCACCTAGACGTTAAACCCTATACCGACATCCTGACCTCTCAATTCGACTTTGCCCTTGCCGATAACACGCCCAACTGGTACTTCACCGATGGTGGCCTACGGCCCACCGAGAGTACTTACAACTTTGTCCAGATGGATCAGGTAGTTAACTTTGCAGCCACTAACAATATGCCGGTTCAAGCCCACCATTATGTATGGGGTGAAGAAAAGTGGCTACCGGCTTGGCTTAAAGAGGGCGATTACAATAAGGAACAGTTAATGAAGCTTCTGCAAGATCACATCACGACTGTTGGTCAGCGTTACAGTGGCCAGGTTCGTGAATGGACGGTTGTAAATGAACCTTTCACCCGCCAACAACACCTGTTTGACCTGAATGACTGGTGGGCCGATAACATTGGTGATCAAAGCTATATTGATCAATCGTTTATCTGGGCCCGTCAGGCCGACCCCAAGTCAAAACTAATTATCAATGACTTTAATAACGAAGGTATCAATGATACTTCAAACCTAATGTACGATTACGTAAAGGGCGCCCTGGCTCGAGGCGTGCCAATTGATGGTGTTGGTATGCAAATGCATATCGATGGCGGCCACCCTCCTACCAAAGACGAAGTCATTTCCAACATGAAACGCTTTGGAGCCCTGGGGGTACGCGTCTATGTCACCGAGTTCGACGTCAATATGAATGATGTCAAGACTAATGCTGCCGGTAAGGACGAAATCCAGGGCAACATTTACTACGAGATGATGCGGGCCTGTATTGAGTCGAAAGTCTGCGACAGCTTTGCATACTTGGGTATTACCGATAGCGAAACTTGGTATAACTACATCGGCTTAGCCGACCCGCGGCCACTGATGTTCGACAAGAACTACCGACCAAAGCCAGCTTTTTGGAGCACGCGAGTCGCTCTAGAACAACAAGACTAGAATAGCTCAGTATTCTTGGTGCTATAACGTGATTCTAAAGTATAGGTGCCGTCTTCTTCTAAGTTTGCCTGTAAAGTGTACTCGTCACACTCAATACAGCCTTCCGGTCCAACCGTGTACTCGTAGACTGCCCCTTTGGGGTCGGTCTTAGGGTAAATACCGCGCAACTCACTTAACTCGTTAGGATAAAACCCATACTGGCGATGATAATTTTCTAAACGAACTTGCAATACTTGTAGGTCACGACGGCGTTCGTCGTTGCGGGCCTCGCGCATTATGGTTGGCCAAAAGGCGATAAGTAAACCAAATAGTATTGTCACAATAATACAAATAACCAGGTTCATAATCCAACCGATTCGCGATATAACTGCCGAGTTGCCAGCCTTTTTAGCCTGACTAGCCCCAACTAAACCAACAATAAAACCTGGTAGCGATAGACCAAACATGGCTAAGCCGATACTAACTAAGCCGAGGACATCAACCGGTTCTTTTTTAGTAGCAGGAGCAACGGGAGCGGTGTCATCTTTATGCATGTTTGATTCCTTATTTATGACACCAGTATATCAGCTACTTAAGCTTATTCAGATGGCGGACGCCTAGCAGCACCAACAACCCCATAATACCGGCTCCAATAAAGGCAGCCATAGCGGCGTAATAGGCAATCATACCGAATGTCCAGTAGGCGTAACCATCACCCAACAAAATACCGCGCAAGGTTTCACCCTGAAACAATGATTGTTTCTGAGCTTGCAACTTGGCGTTAGTAGGGTCCTTCATAGCTTCGGCGCTAACTTCGGCATAAGTTTTACCGCCCGCAATATCTTCGAGGTGCTTGCCGATGTAGTCGTTGGCATAGGCCTTGGCCTTAGGACCATCATCAACCTGTTGCCCAGCATATTTTTGCAGAGTCGGGTATTTAGCCGGATCTAAAGCCGGGCTGCCTTTAGCCGGGAAGTAAATTTTTTGGGCCGATAGTTCATTGCGCACATTGGTAGTGGCGAAATTGTAGGCATAGAAAGATAGCCCGCCGACAACCAGTAGTACCGCTGTCATAGCGGCGCCCAGCAGTATAAATACTTTATCAATTATTTTACGGTCTGATTTAGCCATGTTTGTTCCTTTGATTAGTTATCTATACCCTAACATTCTACACGCTTATGGTTTGTGATTTGAATCACAATTCGGGCTCTGGCTTATCGTTACGGTGCAGGATTAAATATAGAATTGGCAACAGGCCGGCGGTGTTTAGGATAAGCATAGCGATGAACCAACCGGTCTGATAACGCCGCGCCGACCGCCACAGTCCAATGCCCTTCCATGTAATATCCCAAAGTGCCACCACAACTATGGCAATCGCCCAACCTAGTGATAATGAATCATCCATTGTAGCCTCCTTGTTTTAGTCTTTATACAACCCCGGTCAATTTTCGTAATTCCTTGCGATGAGAGAAGCGAGGGTTGTCGGTAATAACTTCGCGAGTCGGTATAATCCGACCCCGAATCTTTTGATCGTTGGGCAGGCCGCTAAGCAATAAGTAGCCCTGCCAATAGCGCCCCCCAACTTCTAATTCCAGATGGGTCAAATCAGAGGCATAGGCTTCGTCTTCTACCTCATACAAACGGTACCTACCCAGTCCAAGCACACAGTCTGACTTATGAACGTTATGGGAGGCTACCAAAATTTCGCCTATACCCTTGGCATCAACCCAAGCAAAGACCTGTTGATCCAAGTATAGGACCTTGGTGTGATGTTGGGTTTCGATGAGCTTATAAATTCCGTTAGCGCGTAATCGTATCATGATGACCCTCGTGTTTCAGCTGCTCAAGGCAACGTAGTTCGATGTATTCGGAGAAATTATGAGCACAGCGCTCATTAAAAGTTCGAACCTTAAAGTCTTTGACGCGCGTATGCAGGACAACCGTACTCCCCCACCCTGCGTGTGAGTAATTAATGCCACTGACGACATCGTAGGTGATCTCATCTTCGTTGACAAACAGGGGTTTTTTATCAAGGTAGATGATTCGCCTATCAGTCGCCACCAGCATCACAAAGCCGTCTAGGTTTTGGCCATAAACAACCCCGCCAATATGCTCGTCGGCGTGCACGATACTGGGCAGATAGCGGCTAGCGCCGTGTAGCAAACCAACTCGTGTCACACCCAAGTCCTTGAGCTCTTGCACAATCCGACGCTTATGGTTGGGCATTCCTTTAGCACTGACATGCAAGTCACGATTATCCTTGGTAGCCAAGGCTTGTTGTAGATCGGTGTTAAAAGCGGTGTACATAGTGGCCGTCCTCCTGCTTTAATTAAAGCAGTTGCGGACCAGCGCTACAGTGATAGCCATCAGTGTTTAAATGTGATACCAATCACAGTTTAAGCTTTTGCTCAATTGCCGGTAAATCACTAACTACGATGCCCTGCCCATTTACTTCTACTAGATTCAAATCTTTAGCCTTGTGGAGTTCGCGACTAACGGTTTCGCGCGACAAACCAGTCCGGGCCGCCAAGTCACTTTCTTTGAGCGGCAATTGGTAGACGCCGCTTTTACCTTTGGGACCAAAACGGTGGCTCTCGATAACTAGTTCATACAACAAACGTGTCTGGGCACTGCCAGACATGAGTTGAACTAAGCGACCAAGCAGTCCGTCGGTACCTTGGTACAAGCGACTGAGCAGGTCGTACATAACGTCTGGGTTGTCTTTTACAAACTTAACTGCCGCCGAGGCCGGTACAATGTGAAGTTCAGTGTCGATTTCGGTTTTAAAGAAGTAGCGGTTGGGCGTTTTGTTAATCGCCCAAGCCATTGGGAAAAAAGACGGTGGCTTGAAGACATTAACGATAACTTCTTCGCCGCGATATGACACATCATACTGACGAACCCGGCCCTTGGTAATATAAAAAACATGTTCCGGCTCTTCGCCGGCAAACACCAAAATC
>JAUPVS010000021.1 GCA_030916945.1 Patescibacteria group bacterium | reverse complement strand
AGTTATCCCCACAAACAATGTAAAAAAGGCGACAATTTAGTACTAGCCTTATAATACCATTACTGTATACTCGTATCTACGAGGTGAGTTTTGCCGGGTGCTTTGGCCTAGAGAACCAAGCATTTCAAGGGTAAAACCTGGAACAACGAAAAGACGAGCGACATGCGAGATCGCTCGTTTTTATTTTGTCGAACATAACAGAGGTGATATTATGGTTAAAACAGGGAGTCCAAATGCCAGAAAACCAAGATCTGCATCCAATGCGCCACTCATTAGCTCACATCATGGCGAACGCCATCCAACACCTCTGGCCACAGGCCAAGTTTGGCGTTGGACCAGTGGTAAAGGATGGTTTTTACTACGACGTTGATCTAGGCAAGGACAGTCTGTCCCAAGACGATCTCAAGCGCATCGAAAAAGAGATGCACAGCATCATAAACGCCAAGCAACCCTTCGAAAAGTCCGAGAAACCGATCGACGAAGCAATTGCATGGGCTAAAGATAACAGGCAGCCATACAAAGAAGAGCTCTTAAACGACCTCAAGCGGGCTGGTACCACCGTAGCCAAAGATCTTGATAAAGACGAACTGGGCACTATTACCGATGGCGACAGCCAGGTTGACGCCGTTTCCTTCTATACAAATGGTGACTTTACCGATTTGTGCCGCGGACCACACGTCGCTGACACCGGTAAAACCGGTGCCTTTAAACTGTTACGGGTTAGCGGCGCCTATTGGCGTGGCAAAGAGGGTAATCCCCAGATGCAGCGTGTTTACGGAGTGGCTTTTGCTAGCAAGGAAGACCTCAGCCACCACCTACAGATGCTCGAAGAAGCCAAGAAGCGTGATCACCGCAAACTAGGGCAGGAACTCGATCTATTCGTCTTTAGTGACCTAGTAGGGCCAGGTTTGCCACTGTTCACGCCACGCGGTACAGTGTTGCGCGAAGAAATTGGCCGTTTTTCGCAGGAACTCCAGGCTGCCGCTGGTTATCAGCGCGTAACCATTCCGCACATCGCCAAAATCGACCTCTATAAAACATCGGGGCACTACGACAAATATCCGGAACGTTTTAGTGTGACTAGTGTCGAGTCGGACACCGAATTTATGATGAAGCCGATGAACTGTCCGCACCATACCCAAATTTATGCCTCACGACCACGCAGTTACCGGGATTTGCCAATCCGTTACATGGAGAATACGATTGTTTACCGTGACGAAAAAGCCGGTGAGTTGCATGGTTTGGCTCGGGTGCGCGCTGCCACCCAAGATGACGCCCACGTATTTTGCCGACTGGATCAGATTGAACAAGAGTTTACCGCCATAATGACCATGATTAGTGACATGTACAAGGTGTTTGACCTAACCTGGAAAGCACGTCTGAGCTTTCGGGATGATTCCGATCAGTACTTAGGCGACCCTAAGGTCTGGGAAGAAGCTCAGCAAACCCTGGAGACGGTCGCTAAGAAGCTTGAACTTGATTACTTTGTAGAAGAGGGCGAAGCCGCCTTTTACGGCCCTAAAATCGATATTATGGCCACTGACGCCTTGGGTCGCGAGTGGCAGTTGGCCACCGAACAGCTCGACTTTGTGCAACCGGAGCGCTTTGGACTGGAATACACCGGCGAAGATGGCGAAAAACATCGTCCGGTCATGATCCACAAAGCTCTGTTAGGCTCATTTGAACGTTTCTTGGCGGTTTACATTGAACATACGGCCGGTAAATTCCCGGTCTGGCTGGCGCCCGAACAGATTAGAGTAGCTACTTTAAACCAAGAAGACAAGGTCGTAGACTTCGCCCAAAAATTGGTTGAACAGGCTACCGAGCTTGGTTTGCGCGCCACCTTAGATAACGCCAGCGAATCGGTTGGTAAAAAAATCCGCGCTGCTGAACTAATGAAAGTGCCATACATGGTGGTGATTGGTGATAAAGAGGTTGAGTCGGGTAACGTGCTGCCGCGCATTCGTAAGGATATAGAAGTATCGGCCGTGCCCGAACCAATTGGTATTAACGAATTTCTCAAAACGGTTGCTCACGAAGCCAAAGCGCGTGTCAGCAAGACCTCTTTGCACGGCATACCGGCCGAATTTAAGGGTTAAGTATGAGTAGACCGGTTATAGCCATTGATGTTGATGACGTTTTGGCCGGTGCCAACCAGGCCATGATGCACTACATTAACGAGCATTTTGGAGCCAACCATACCTGGGAAGATTACACCGTGGCCGGGCCGTACAACCGTTATTGGGAGAAAGTTGTTTGGCAAACCGACTCTGAGGAGGGCGCGAAGCGCTACAACGCCTTTATTAATGACGGTACCCAGCGGCGCATGCCGGTTATCCAGGATGCCCTGGAGGTTATCGGGTACTTAAAAAAGCACTACGAATTAGTTATCATTACAGGCCGTGAACAAGAGTACATGGACGACACCCACCACTGGCTGCAGAAGCATTTCCCTAAGACCTTCCAGGGCATACACTTTATGCCTTATAAAGAGGATGGCGTTAATAAGGTCCATAAAGCCGTTGTGGCTAGTGAACTTGGTGTTCAATACTTGATTGACGACGCTGTTGAGCACTGCATTCCGGCGGCCGCCGCTGGCATAAAATGTTTGCTGTTTGGCGACTATGGTTGGAACAAGGATGCCGAATTAACAGAGGGAATAACCCGGGTTAAAGACTGGAAGGCAGTTCAAAAATACTTTGAAAAAGCAGCCCAGTAACGATTTTCGAGCCCGTGTGTTGTCTTTAGTGGCTCAAATTCCGCCGGGAAGGGTGATGACCTATGGTCAGTTGGCGGCGTTGTGCGGTAGTCCACGGGCCGCCCGAATTGTTGGCGGTATTGCTCACTTTGGCGACCCGGCTTTACCCTGGCAACGAGTGGTTAATAAGCAGGGCGGGCTGGCGGTGGGCTACCCAGGTGGCGTCGAGGGGCATAAAAAACACCTTGAGCAAGAGGGGGTTAAGGTCGTAGACTACAAGGTGAATATTGAGGAGTTGCGATGGAACCCGTAGTTAAGCAGGATAAGCTAGTTGTAATTGTTGGGCCAACCGCCTCTGGCAAAAGCTCGGCAGCCTTAGAGATGGCCGAAGAGCGTGGTGGTGAAATTATCGCTGCCGACTCGCGGACAATATATAAGGGCATGGACATTGGCACCGCCAAGCCAACGGCGGCCGAACGGATGCTGGTGCCACACCACTTAATCGATATTATCGAACCCGGTGAAAGCTTTAGTGTGGCTGACTTTAAGAAGCTAGCCAACGCTGTCATAGAAGACATTCAGTCACGCGGCAAATTACCGATCCTAGTCGGTGGAACCGGCTTATATATCGATGCCGTTATATATGACTATGCTTTTCGTAAAACCGACCCCAAACTACGGGCCGAACTTAATAAACTCGATGTGGCCGAGCTTCAAAAACGCGTCAAACAGGCTGGTCTGGAGCTGCCAAAAAATCTGCAAAACCCACGGCATCTGGTCAGAATGCTCGAGACCAACGGCCAGGCTAGCAAAAAACAGAGCTTGCGCCCCAACACGCTGATGTTGGGGATTGACTGGCCAACCGACGAGCTCAAGCGCCGCATTCGTGACCGCGTCGAACAGATGTTTGCCCAGGGTCTAGAGGCCGAGGTTAAGATTCTTTCCAAAAAATATGGCTGGGACTGTGAAGCAATGAAAGGTGTCGGTTATAAAGAATGGCAGGCCTACTTTGCTGGCGACCAAACTTTAGAAGAGACCAAGGAGTTAATCCAGGCCAACACCTGGCAGTATGCTCGTCGCCAACGCACCTGGTTCAAAAAGAACCCCGACATTCACTGGCGCTAGCCCTTGTAAAAATTATGCAATTATGTTAGAATAGGCACTTATGAACAGAGAAGTTGGTGCAGTCGAGCGTATTCGTAATATCGCCTTTGGAACGGCTTTAGCCGCTGGCGTGCTGGCGTCGGGTTGTGCCACCGAAACGGCTGAACCAGCCACTGTTAATCAGGGCACTACCACTACCGAAGTAATTATTGCTGAACTAGAGGACCCAACCACAACTATTAACGAACTGCCGCCTAGTGATTTGCCTAAAATGACCGATCCCGAAGCTGGTTTGTGCATTGAACCGCAACCAGAAGACTTTGACCAGGTCAGGGAGTGGTTGGCCGAACCCAAGAATCCAGCTTTAATCCCAACCTATTCTGGTAAGAGCGATGATGGAGCCTTTGAAGAATTTGAAGAGACTAGTCAGGCTTTTCTTGAGGAATTAGCTAGCGACTTGGATCAGACCATCTATGATGCAACCCCTATAATCGAAGATCTTAATAACCTGGCCATGGCTAATAGTAGCGAAGGGAATTACTACAATCTGCCTTTCCAAGACTATCTAAGCGCCACTCAAGACTTTATGGCAAACTATGGCGTCCAAGTTATGGTTGGTACGCCTGATATGGAATATGCCTATGGTGGCGGAGCGCCCGATGCCGAACTGCTTGAATCTGATAACGCCAAGCAAACTTTAATGAATGTACTTTATGCATTTTCGGAGCAACCCGATGAATATATTACTGATGTCGCTAAACTCGATGACATTGTTTTGATGAGTGGTGCCGAAGATGAGGTTGGTGCCTACGCTCAGCCCGGTGAATTTAGGAACCAGATCTATATAGATATCCAGCCCGATGGAGAGGGCTCAGCGCTGGAATCAGACAGCATACACCATGAGCTGGCCCATCTGGTTGATTTTGATGCCTGCAACGGCGGTGGCTACTACAGTGACCCGGCCTACGAGCAGTTTAATGGCGGCTTAGATATTTACGACCCGGATGTAATTTACGACACTGTGACGGTTGAGTATGGCGACTACATAGATCTAGCCGGTGATCTAATGAGCGCCAAGATTGCTGCCGAGGAAACCGGTGACATGGAGCAATGGTGTGATGTTAATGACCGCGAGCAGGCCATCGGCGCAGAGGTTTTGACGTATAGTGAATATCACCCCGAAGTTGGCGAAGATAAAGCTGAAGTTGGCGCCGGCCTAGCGCAGCAGTACATGTACAATGTCTTGACCGATTCGCGCTTACCAGTCCTTAAAAACAAATTTGAACTTTTATTGGCCAGGCTTCATGTGCGCAACCCTAAAGTGGCTGAGTACTTTATTAAGACAGCCTCTCGTCCCTATATAGACCCGCTTGAGGCTGACTGTTAGTAGTTGAACAACCTTCTGCTACAATAGGGGGGTGATTGAGCAACTATTTGGGAGTAAGACCAGGGTTAAGCTGTTGCAGTTGTTTTATAGCAACCCCAACCGCTCTTTTTACGTACGCGAAATAACCCGCAAAATCGACGAGCAAATCAACTCCGTCCGCCGCGAGTTGGCTAACCTATTGAGCATCGGTATTATCTCTTCGGACACTAATAACAATCGCCTGTATTACGAAGTCAATCAAAAGTATGAGTTTTATCCGCCGTTGGCAGCCATTTTTGGTGGCATCGCCATGGTGGAGCCGGTGGCTGAAAAGGGGAAGAAAGCCGCTGCCGCACCTAAAGCCGCCCCAGTCGTGGCTGAAACTGATGACGTTAAGGCCATCAAGACACTCGGCAATGTCGAAGTCGCCCTATTCACCGGTCAGTTCACGCGTGATGAGAGTTCTGGTATCGATTTCTTAATTGTAGGCGACATTAACCAGACCAAATTGAGTAAGTTTGTCGAGGAACTCGAAGCCAAAGAGGGCAAAGAAGTGCGTTACGTGCATATGCCAGTTCAGGAGTACGAGTATCGACATCAAGTTAATGATCGCTTTTTAAGCAGTGTTGTATCTGCCAAGAAGCAGATCTTAATTGATAAAAATAATAGCTTAGACAACAATAAAAAAGAGTCATAGGAGAAAACCACGTGGATATTCAATTTTATGGTGCCAACTGCATTCGCCTCAGCAACAAAAAAGCCAGTTTGATTTTTGATGATAATTTAGCCGACTTGGGCGAAAAGTCGGTGACTAAAGCCGGCGAGATTGCATTATTCACCGGTCCACATGGCGACGCCAAGGCTGACACCAAACTGGTGATTGATTACCCAGGTGAATATGAAGTGTCAGATGTATCGATTCGCGGTGTTATGGCTCGGGCTCACATCGACGAAGAGGGTCAACGCAACGCTGTTATCTATCGCATCATCATGGATGATCTTAAGGTTGTGGTAATGGGTCATGTTTTCCCTGAACTCAGCGATGACCAGCTGGAATCCTTGGGTATGGTGGACGTACTATTTATCCCAGTCGGTGGTAGTGGCTACACCTTAGATGGCATCGGTGCCCTAAAGCTTATTAAGAAGATTGAGCCAAAATTGGTCATCCCGACGCATTATGATGACTCTAAGCTCAAGTTCCCAGTGCCGCAACAGCCACTCGAAGAGGCTTTGAAGTCATTGAGTATGGAGCCGAAGGAAACTGTCGACAAGCTCAAGCTCAAATCGGCCGACTTGGCTGACACTATGCAGCTGATTGTCTTGCAGAAATCTTAAGCGCATAAATTCTAAACACTAAACACTAAAAAGGGCTCCCGCGGGAGCTCCTTTAGTATTTCGATATTAGAATTTAGAGTTTGATCGACTAGGAAACTAGGAGATTCTTCTTCTTGAGGGTGCGAATAGCCTGGGTGCTGATCTTCATCTTTACTTTTTTGCCATCAACAATAACCGTCTTGTTTTGCAAGTTCGGCTTCCAGACTTTTTTGGTGTGGCGCTGCGAAAAACTGACATTGCTGCCGTATTGCTTGCCTTTACCGGTGATTTCACACTTCTGCATAGGGATGTATTGTAGCGTACTATCCCTGTTAGGTCAACACCTTTAAGGTGGTATACTAGAACAACATGACGGGCGATTTAACATTAGCAAATATTGGCATCATTTTTGTAGCGATTTTAATATCGATGGGGCTGCACGAAGCCATGCACGGTTATGTGGCCCACTGGTTAGGTGATTCAACGGCTCACGACGCCGGCCGGCTGACCCTTAACCCCTTAAAACACATCGATGCTCTGACCACCGTGCTACTGCCATTATTTTTGATTGTTCTTGGTGCACCGCCAATTTTTGCGGCCAAGCCGGTGCCGTTCAATCCCTTAAGGGTTAAATATGAAGAATTTGGAGCGGCCCTGATTGGCTTGGCTGGTCCGTTCACCAATCTGTTACTGGCGATTGTTGGGGCCGGGCTGGTGCGGTTATTCCTGGGTTCGAGCGAGTTCGTGGTAACCAGCTTGGTGATTTTTGTACAAGTTAACGTCGGCTTCTTTGTGTTCAACATGTTGCCAATTCCGCCGCTCGACGGCTCGCGCCTAATTTACGCCCTGGTACCAGAGCCGGTGCAAGAGGTGATGGCTCGCTTTGAGCAGATGGGCATCGTTCTGGTAATCGTAATCTTGGTAGTACTGATGCCAATCATTAGCCCAATTCTGAGTACTATGAACAGCGCTATTCTGCGCATACTGCTGGCGTAATCTAGCTATACCACCGTATTGACGTAAACGCCTCTAGTTGGTATGGTAACTACATGATTTATAAAGAGTTACTGCGAGTAGCCGAAATTGATGCCGAGATTAACGCCTTGCACGATAAATTGGGGCAATTGTACGCCGAGCGTCAGGATATTATTATCCCTCAGCCGGTGGCCGACAACGGTGACCAAGTGCGTCAGGCTTATCAGTTACTAGAAGAGCAGTGGGGAATGCTGGGGGCAACTATACCGCGTTTCGATAGCTTGCAACCACGCCTCCAAAAAGCGGTGGCTATCCGCGAACAACTACTGGCTGATCACCCCAGCTTGGCCGATAAATTGGTGATTACTCTGGTGCCGCCGCAGCGTAGTCTGCAAAAATGCTACCAGGCTCAACCCGACGTGCCGTCTATCAGTCTGGCTGATGATATTGCCGCCAAGCAGTCACGGCGCTGGACTTTACTGGTTGTGATTGAAGCGCCGCAGTACCTAGCTGACAACAATTTACGTGGTTTTATGGAGCGTCAGGATTACCTCTATCAAGAGCACGATTGTCGGGCTCTTGGCTTGCAGGAGCTAATGGCTTACGGCTTGCAAACCGGTCTTTGGCCGCAAGCCGATAGCTGGACCCTGTTACTAAAGGATGCCGATGATCAGCAGGTTCTATGTGCCCAGCTACGTAACGATGTCCTAGTTGTCGATCGTGATGAGCAGGACTCTCTACTGGGCCGCAACTACTTTAAACCGGCAATCGCCGTTAACTAGACAGGGGAGAGCAATGGTCAAGAACTGGGCAACCCAAAAACAACTAACCCGACACTATCAAGTATGGGCATGGAAGCGTCGTCACCTAAAGCGCCAAAACCAAACAACCGGCGACACGCCTCTTAAGAAGTATGTCTTTCCGGCTGGCACCAGCGACCGGGACGTGACCGATTTCTTAGAACGCATGAAAACCCGCCGCTAGTGCTTACCTACGGTACAATCTAATTTACAAAAGCAAAACTAGCTGATATGATAACTGTAACTTGAGAAAAAGGGAGTAGCTCTAATGATTACCTATCGCATCGATAAACAACCAAACACCACTGTAACCACCCAAATTCGTGACATGAACAAGGTGCTGAGTGAAGTGCCAGCGACCTTGCGCTTTTTGCTCGAACTTTTGGCCCAAAACGAAGCTGCTATCAGTACCCCTAGTATCAACAGCTACCGTTACGAGCTACAAAAGCTGGTCGAAGCCACTATCGAGAATGCCAACATGATTATTGAGCAGTCACAGCGCCTCAGTTCGGTTAGCGAACAAGCTGGCAAGCACCTCAGCGCTATCGAAGAACACTTTGGTCAGGCCCTCCGCGAAGAAGTTCAGGCCAACCGCCAAACCAGCCGCGTCGCCTAAATATTACTGATTGTCTTGGCCGCCCAGTCGGGAGTATACTGATTATGGCTGGACATAAGCCAACCGAATGATTATCTGAATAACTAATCATCGGGAATCCAACATTCTTGCTGGCCGGGGGTCAGCATATGAGGACACCCACTTGCGTCATCGCAGGTGATCATGTTGGCTCCAGCTAAACAAGAGCCCGAATGCAACCAATGCGTCGGGCTTTTCTTATGCCTGGTGGAGGCATCGGGAATCGAACCCGGCCAGCTAGGGTCGCTAACCAAACCGCGACACCAGTCTGTACCCCCGTGTGAGGTAACCATTCACCAGGCTTAGGTACTGTAACAACACATTATTAATAACCTCTTAAATTACGTAGAAAAAGTTTGGCAAAGTTTATAATCTGAATTATTATGATGCTACCAGTTAGGGTCGCAAGCCAGACTGCAACATAAAACCCGTGCTCAACGCTCGGGTTTTCTTATGTTAGAATACAGGGGTTATCGGGGTGTAGCGCAGTTGGTAGCGCGTACGGCTGGGGGCCGTGAGGTCGCAGGTTCAAGTCCTGTCACCCCGACCACGAAAAAGGTCCAAGCCGTGTCGGTTTGGGCTTTTTTCGTGCTTGAGAGACATGCTTGGTTCTGCGACTCGGCTGCTTTAGCAGACGAAGGTCGCTGGGTCGCGGAACGAGAGCTTTCGCAGAAGTTTACTTCGAGAACGCTTGAGTGGAGGAGGCTTTAGCCGATAGTCGCTTCACCCCGACCATTTAGGGTGTTGTGTAATTCTTCATCCGAGCATTCTGTTCTGACTGCTGGTAGAGATTTTCGGCATTATTTGGTATTGCAAACCAAAACTGATAGATGTTGTAAGCTCCGAACAGAGCCAGCATGGCTGACACCACAAGGGATATAATACTGAATACTAGCCATTTGCCCTGCGGCTTATGACGGCGCATGTATAACGGCAGACCAACCAGGTTGATGAATGCGATAAGCCCAATGGCAGGAACGAGTGTTATGAAGACAATTAAGTCGATAAATTCTATTCCGGATATGTCAGGTTTAGCTTTAGATCGCTGAATTACCCAAGCCATAAAGAGGAAGAATATCGCAAGACCGGCAATCTGCAGGATACCAAGGACAATAAAGAAGTAGCGCCATTTTGATGGCTTCTGGTTGGGCGTTGGCTCAAAAGTGCCTGTTGGGCTTACTTCTTGAGCAACAGTTCTAGAGACTGGGAGGCTACTATCTGTAGGTGGGGTGTTGTTATCTTCTGGCATATTTGTTTTTCTAGGTATTAACTCAATGATAGGTGTCTGTAGTAGAAAAAGCAAGCTAGCGCTGCTAGTAAATCAGCATCGAGTCGCCGTAGCTTAAGAAGTCGTATTCTTTGGCTATGGCTTTTTGATAGGCGGCTAACAGGTTATCCCAGCCAGCAAACGCGGCGGCCAGCATTAAAACTGTGCTGCGTGGTGCATGAAAGTTGGTGAGCAGTAAATCGACAACTTTAAAATCGTAACCAGGGTAGATAAAGATGTCGGCTTCACCCTGCAGATCAACGGCTCCACCCTCAAGAATGTCGCTGGCGGTGTATTCTAGGGTGCGGGCCACTGTAGTGCC
>JAUPVS010000027.1 GCA_030916945.1 Patescibacteria group bacterium | reverse complement strand
AGATAATCACTTAGCAACTGCTTAACTTTTTGCGGGTTAATTGGTAACTTCTTTTCGTCTAGGATTTGTTCAATGGCATCGTTGAGCGTCATCGTTAAAAAGCGCGGATTCATCTCTTGTTCGTACAGGCCAATCTTGATTTCTTTTTCGACCTCAATTGTCCCGGCAAAACACTCCGAAGCCATAGGTTCGCCAGTTACTTGCGCCATAATGGCTTGCACCAGGGTTGATTTGCCGGCGCCATTGCGGCCGTGCAAACGAATTCGTTCACCCTCGCGAACAATGAAGCTGATATCACTAAATAATGGCTTACCGTCGTAACCAAGGCTAACTTGGCTGGCCTGAACTAGCGTACGGCTGCTACTGGCATCTTCTTTGCTACGAGCTGTTACCTTGATGTTCTTGGTCTTGTGTTTATCGTAAGAAGCTGTCAGCTTGTCGTTCATGGCGCTGGCCGATTCCTGGTCGATCCAAAAAGATGGCTTAACGGTCTCGCGCAGTTGTTTAATCTCGGCTAAGGCCTTAAGTTCTTGCGACTTAAAACGACGAATCGTACCCGGGGTACGGGCTTTCTCTTTGAGGCGACGAAAGCGGATGACATCTTCTTCTAGATTGGTAATGCGTCGTTGTGACAGTTCGTACTCGTTAACCTGGTTTGTTACCTGGTTGGTGTTGTTCTTAAGGTAGGCTTCGTAGTTGCCGCGAAAGCTGTAGCAGCGACCGTCGCGAATTTCGATGATTCTATCGACCGTGCTTAGTACGTCACGGTCGTGGGTGATTACTAAAACAGCTTCTTTGGCGGCGCGCAGCCACTTGGTAAAGGCGGCCTTGGCGACGTAGTCCATGTGGTTGGTGGGTTCGTCAATTAGGGCAATGTGTCCACGACTACGTTGGACTTTGATGAGCTCAATCATGCGTTTCTGGCCACCACTGAGGCTGCCGACTGGTTGGTGCATTTTGGCTGGGTCAATCTGGTAGCTGTCAAAGGCCTGTTTGATCTCGTCTTCAATCTGGTAGTAGTCGAGCTCACCAAAGCGTTCTAGGGCATCGGAAAACTCTTGCAGCTTGCGCGGGTTGCTGCCCATGGTTTGCGGATAAGTGTCGATGATGTGGGTCAGGTGGGCATATTCCGGCAGATCACCTTGGATATACTCCAGAACCGTTTTGGCTTCGTGTCCGTAGTGTTCCTGGCGGCTACTAATTACCACCGCGCCCTTCTTAACCACAACTTCACCAGCCATGTCGGTATCTTCGCCGGTAATAATGTGTAGCAAGGTCGACTTGCCGGTACCGTTACGGCCAATTAGGCCGACCTTTTCGCCGTCCTGAATTTCAAAATTCAAATCATGGTAAAGGACTTTGTTTCCAAAGGATTTTTCGGTGATGTCAACTGATAGGATCATAACAGGGTATTATAGGCTAGTTCACCCCTAATATGCTATAGTGAACGAGCACATTAATTAATCAGTATCAAGAGTGCAGCGAGAGAACTAGCTCGATGACCTGCCGGCAACCACTTATTTGCTACAAATAAAAAGGTGCCCCTTCTAGCCCAAGCGGGAAAGATAGCGTGTATTACAAGACACTCCTTTCAATTCCGCAACCGGCGGAACGATACGAAAGGAGTTTTATTATGTCAAATTTAAGAACCGCCGAGAGTGTTTCACCCAAACACCCCGACAAGCTGTGCGACCAGATTTCGGACGCCGTACTGGATGCCTTTTTAAGGCAAGATCCGGCCGCCCGGGTGGCCGTCGAGACCTTAGGTGGGCACGGTAAAGTAGTTGTTTTTGGTGAAGTCACGTCGTCCAGCTCGGTTGACGTTGAGGCCATCATTAAACGTCTGGCTGGACCGGTCGAAACCGAAGTTCGTTTAGTCCAGCAAAGTCCGGAAATCGCTCACGGTGTGGATACGGGTGGAGCCGGCGATCAAGGTATCATGGTGGGCTACGCCTGCAACGAGACGCCGGAAAAACTACCGCTAGAAGTCGTCTTGGCAAGGCAGCTTAACCAGTACTTGTACAAACAATGGCCGTACGATGGCAAAACCCAGGTAACATTAAAGGATGGCTTGGTTGCTGCCGTAGTAGCTAGTTTTCAACATGCTTCTTCCAAAGAACTTAATAACGCCATTACCAGGTGGCTGAAAGATAAGGGTGTCACCAGTAAGCCCGCCGTGTATGCCAACCCGGCTGGTGACTGGGACCAAGGTGGCTTTGATGCCGACACCGGCCTGACCGGTCGTAAATTGGTGGTTGATAACTATGGACCGCGTATACCAGTTGGCGGTGGCTGTTTTAGCGGTAAGGATCCTAGTAAGGTTGACCGTTCGGCGGCCTACCTGGCGCGCAAGATTGCCGTCGACTACTTGCAGAAACGGGAAGCCATTGAAGTTTTCTGCCATCTGGCCTATGCCATTGGTAAGCCGGAGCCGGTTGAGGCGACGGTAACAATTGATGGTGTTCAAGAAGCCGTGCAGGGCTATGATCTAACGCCAAACGGCATCATAGAACTTCTGAAGTTGCGCGAAACAAGCTATGAAGAAACGGCCCGCTATGGTCATTTTGG
>JAUPVS010000010.1 GCA_030916945.1 Patescibacteria group bacterium | reverse complement strand
CGGCTAACAATAATCCGCTAGAAGCTGGCTACACTCAGCCGCTGGTCGTCCAGCAACGTGATGCCAGTAAGAACTACACCAATACTAACTGGGTGGATACGATTCGGGTTCGTTTTAGAGTTAACTGTGACACCGCGACCAATACCGGTTTTCAGTTAAAGTGGTTCGATGCCGACAGCTCACCAGACGGAATACCGGCTAACTACGGGGCGGGTCGGGATATTCATTTTACGCTGGCCCAGTATCATCAGGGGGATCAATTCCCGTCGCAAGTTATTGATTCCCGAAACCTTAATATACCGATGGGCGGCAACAACGCGCCAGGGAGCTACAATATTACCGGTAGCAACGGCACCTTTGCCGAAATTCGCCCCGGTGACTTCTTTGTCTGGTCTTGGAACCAAGTTCTGGCCAACAACGGCTTGCAAGTTTACATGCCATACGATGACTACGCTGTGAACGAAGATTGCCCGGACAACCCGGTCTACGCACCGATTGGACAGGCTAGTTGTGCCAACCGTCGCCTGAGAGGTTTCATTCTTGATGCTGACAAGCCTAGTGACGCTATCTTTTACCAGATTTATCGTGACGCCTATCCGGGCTTTGGTGGTACCAAGATTGCCGAGGGTTATGCTGACATCGATGTTGGTGGATTTGTTGGTCGTCACGGTTTTGATGTAGATATCGGATCTTATACCGACCAGCAGCGTGATTACTATATATTTGCTCTTAATATAGATAGCAATGGTAATAACACCGGCCAGTGGGTCAACGTTGGTTCGGTTAATGATGTTGGGCCGTGTGGGCCGGTGGCCGACTTAAGCTGCACGATTAGCACTAGCCCAGGTAAGCCGGAACCAGGCGAGCCGTTTAGCCTGACTATCAATTACAGCTTCCCAACACCAGTCACAGTCGGCGGGGCAGTGGTAGTTGCCCCCGGTAATGTATTAACGTCACTTGTGCAATTTCCGCCAAATGCCGCAACTGGCAGCCGTACATTCGATAATCTGAGTGCTCCGGCCGGGTCCTACACAGCGCGGGCCGAGCTGGTGGCAAACCCTGGCGCCAGACCAGCTTCCTGTACCCACGAAATTCAGATTGGTAATAAGTCGTACGTAAAAGTTTATGGCCAGGACGTAGCGGCCGGTGGGGCCTTTAGTAATGCGGCAGCTTGTGCGGCGGCTAATGATCAGGCTTCGATCATAACCTATAGCCGCACTATTAACCCATGGACAGGGCAGCCAGCGTCGCCGGCACCTGGTCAGCCAGAGCACTGGGCGGGATCATCCACCCAGTTTGCCAGCTTCGCTTTAGGCACCAACCGAAACTTCTTTACTGCTGGTCAACATAGCCCGCGTCAAAATACCGCTGGCAGCACTTTAGCGAGACCGGTTAATGATCTAGCCTTTGGTAACTACGACCCCAACCGCCAGACCAGCTCGGTAAGCGGTGCCAATTCGCCACTTGGGCAGTACGTACTAGACGGCACCAAGGTGCCTGACTACGGTGGTAATAGCGGACTCTATCGCTGTGTACCAGATTTCTATAGTAAGCGCCCAACCACCCAAAGTGGCGTGTCCGGTACGGTTAACCTGTCTAACTTGGGTGATAACTCGTACTTTTACGCTGGCGATATCAGCCTGATTAACTCATCGCCAAATTACACCGGCCATAAGGTTATTTATGTCGATGGCGATGTGACCATACCGTCTAATATCCAGTTCAGCAATAACTGGGTTAACAAGTCAGAAATACCATCGCTATGGATAGTCGCGAGCGGTGATATCAAGATAGCCGGTGGTGTTAGCCGAGTTGATGGGGTCTTTATAGCTCAACCCAGAAGCGGTACCGAAGGCGGTAAGATTTACACCTGCACCGAGGCGAACGGAAATATCTTGAACGGCAATGAATTATATGCGCGCTGCGGCACTAAGCTAACGATTGGTGGTGCCTTTGTAGCTCAACAGGTAAAGTTCCTGCGCACCTTCCAGACACTGCGTAACAGCCAGCCTAACGAAGCCGCTACCACAACCAACGCGGCCGAGGTGTTTGTGGGTGGGGCTGAGCTCTATTTGGGTGACCTACCAGCCTCCTTGCAGATTGGCGGGGGCTGTACCAATAACAATTGCGCCTACGATTCTATCACCAGTTTGCCGCCAACTTTGTAGCGCTGTTATAAAAAGCTTGCACCCTTGCATAACGCTTATGCTATAATCGGAGTTAATATGAGTCTCATAACTGGCGTATCAGATTTTTTTGGACTGGACCTTGGCACGACTGCCATCCGACTGGTGCAGTTAAGAGGTAGTGGACCGGCTCGACAGCTCATTAAGTATGCCCACACGCCACTAGACAGCAATATTGCGGTGAGCGACTCGAATGCCGACCAACAAAAAGTCGTCCAAGTGCTAAAAGACCTTTTGAACCAAGCCAAAGTTACTACACATAACGTGGCGGTAGGCATACCTTCGCAAAAAGTTTTTACAACCGTAGTCGACATCGATCGGCTGTCGCCCAGTGAGTTAGCCAAAACGATTCGTTTTCAGGCAGACTCACTAATCCCGACACCTTTAGCCGAATCAAAGATCGACTGGGCGGTGATTGGCGATTCGCCTAAAGACAAAACTAAGGTAGAAGTGTTACTAACCAGCGTTAGTAACGACTTTGTCGAAAAACGTTTAGACATGCTCGAATCGATTGGTCTAAATGTTATTGCCTTTGAGCCGGATAACTTGGCCTTGGCCCGCGCCTTAGTAGCTCCTGCTACGGCAACCCCACAAATGGTAGTAGACGTTGGTTTTAAGACCACCGACTTGGTTGTAACCATGAACGATGCGCCCCGACTGACCCGATCCATACCAACCGGCACCGAAGCGGTTATCCGCTCCGCCATGCAGAACCTGAATATCGAGCAGAAACAAGCTGAACAATTTGTTTATAAGTTTGGTTTGAGTAAAGACAAGCTCGAAGGGCAGGTTTATAAGGCTATAATCAACACAGTCGACTTACTGGTTACCGAAATAGAGAAGTCGATTAAGTTTTTCCAGACTCGCTATCCAGAAAATAAACTAGAACGCATTATCGTTACCGGCGGCGCCTCGACCTTGCCAGAATTCCCATCTTACATAGCTAACAAATTTGGCATTAGTGTCGAGATTGGCAACGCTTGGCGCAACACTAACTTCCCAGCCGACCGGCAAAGTGAACTGATGACAATTTCTAATAGCTTCGGCGTAGCCGTAGGTTTGGCGGAGCGACAAGAATGATCCAGTTTAACCTTCTACCAGATGTAAAACTTGAATTTATCAAGGCTCGCCGGAGCAAGCATATGGTTCTGCTGGTAGCAGCCGCCGTGACAGCAGCGTCTTTGTTGATCTTCCTGGGCCTATTCTTGGTCGTTAACGTGCTACAAACCAAGCGTATTAGCGACTTAGACAAGGATATTAAAAAGAATACCGCCACCCTTAAGGCGGTGCCTGATCTAGATAAGATTTTGACTGTTCAGAATCAACTAGGTAGTCTAACGGCTTTGCACGAGCAAAAGCCAACAACTTCACGACTTGTTGATTATCTTGGCCAGATGACACCGGCTACGGCTACAATTTCCGACATCAAACTCGATCTCTCGACTAACAGCCTGGTTATTACCGGCAACGCTGATGCACTATCAACCGTTAACAAATATGTTGATACGTTGAAGTTCACTACCTATACCGTCGATGGTTCGAGCGAATCTAAGCCAGCCTTTTCCGAGGTTGTCCTGAGTGGCTTTAGTACCAACGAAGAAAAGAAGGTCAGCTACGAAATAAAAGCCATTTTTGACCCGGTCATCTTTGATGGCACCAAGCAAGTCGTACTGGTCGTTCCAAAGATTATTTCAACCCGTTCCGAAACGGCTAAACCGGCCGACTTATTCCAGCAGCCGGCGGGAGCAAACTAAGGATTATTATGGCAAATGTATCACTAAAACGAGTTCAAATTTCTAAAGCCAACACTACTATGGTGATCGCTACAGCAATCGCTGCCTTTGCGTTGACCTTTACTATAATTGCTGGCCGCGCTCTGCTAAACAAGCGTTCCTACCAAGCCAAGGTGATTAACGGCAAAGAAAAAGCGGTTGATCAGCTCGAGGCTAACATTAAGGCCACCAACACCCTGGCCAACTCTTACAAAGCGTTTGTTAGTACTTCCTCTAACGTTTTGGGCGGAAACCCGGCTGGTACTGGCGATCGCGACGGCGACAACGCTAAGATCGTGCTCGATGCCTTGCCGAGTCAGTATGACTTTCCGGCATTGGCCAGCAGCCTAGAAAAAATCGCCCTCGATAATGGCTACAAGATTAACTCCATAACTGGTACTGACGACGAAATCCTGCAGAAAGAGAACAAAGAAAGTATCAATCCCGAACCATTGGCAATACCTTTCCAGATAGCCGTCACAACCAACTTGGTTGGCGCTAAGAACTTGCTAAACATACTAGAACGCTCAATTCGGCCAATTAAGATACAGACAGTTAACGCTAGTGGCAACAACGGCGAGCTTGATCTGGTTATAACGGCCGAAACCTACTATCAGCCACAGAAGAGCTTGAATATAGAAACAAAGGTGGTGCAATGAAACAAAAAGATATAATCCTGGTCGTAGCTGTAGTAATTGTGAGTGGTACGATTTCATTCTTCTTGTCCAAGTACTTGTTTACGATTCCTAAAGACCGTCAGACCAAGGTAGAAGTGGTTCAGGCGATCTCTTCGGACTTCCCGCAACCCGATGGGCGCTACTTTAATGCTAACGCGATTGATCCAACCAAGAACATTACCATTGGCGACACTCAGAATACTCAACCGTTCAGTACCCAAAACGGACAGTAAGCAGGAGGGCGAACAGTGAGCGTCTTATCGGCTGACATTCAGACGCAGGTCGAGGAACATCTGGTTAAAACCGGCCTCTTAAAGGCCAACGAAATTAAGAAGTTAAAAGAAGAAGCCCAGAGTAAGAGTCAGCCCTTCTTTTCTTATTTAGTCAGTGAAGACCACTTAACTAACGAGCAGCTCACTAAGACGATTGCTACCGTCACCAATGTCCCATACGTCAACTTAAGTCGGGCTATTATTGACCCCGATATTTTGGCCTTATTACCGCAAGAAATTGCCGAACGTTACATGGCCGTACCATTGGGCAAAATGCAGCACCGTTTGGTAGTGGCTATGCTCGATGCCGACAACGTCCAGGCCGTTGACTTCTTGTCTAACAAAATTGGCCACCCGCTCAAGGTCTATGCGGCCAGTGAAGAGGGAATTCGCCGAGTATTGGGTCAGTACAAGTCAAACTTGAACCAGGACATCGTGGGAGCTCTAGGAGAGCAAGTTAAGGACGATGCTAACAATAAGGCCGAAGACGACAAGAAGAAGCGTACCAACGAAGGTATCGAAGCGATTGTGCAAGACTCGCCAGTCAGCAAGGCGCTTTCGGCGATCCTGGAGTACGCTGCCAATAGCCGAGCCAGTGATATCCATATTGAACCACTTGAAAAAGAGTTAAAAATTCGGGCCCGGATCGACGGTGTGCTGCGCGAAATTATGCGCCTACCCAAGGCCACCGAGGCACCGCTGGTATCGCGCATAAAGATTTTATCCAGCCTCAAGATCGACGAACATCGCATCCCGCAGGACGGCCAGTTTACAGTTAAGGTCGGTGCCCGCGAGATCGACTTGCGTATTGCTATTTCGCCAGTGGTTTGGGGCGAACAAGTTGTTATTCGTTTACTCGACAAAACTGGTACCAGCTTATTGCTAGAAGACATGGGTTACCGAGGCCGTGCCTTACGTACTATTCGGGAAGCTCTTAAATTCCCTAATGGCATGGTGCTGACCTCTGGACCGACCGGTTCCGGTAAGTCGACCTCAATGTACGCCTTGATTCAGGAAATCAAGAACGACGAAGTCAATATTGTCACTCTGGAAGACCCGGTTGAATATAAAATGAGTGGCGTTAACCAGATTCAGGTGAATGCCGACGTGGGCTTAACCTTTGCGGCCGGTTTGCGTTCTATCTTGCGTCAGGACCCCGACGTGGTGATGGTGGGGGAGATTCGCGATAAAGAGACGGCCCAGCTAGCCGTCCAAGCGGCTTTAACTGGTCACTTAGTTTTCTCGACGCTGCACACCAACTCGGCGGCGGGCATTTTGCCACGTCTGTTAGACATGGGCATTGAACCGTTCCTGATTGCTTCGACAGTTCGTTGTGTCATCGGTCAACGCCTGGTGCGACGCCTTAATGACGAGAAGGAAGAATATAAGTCGAGCGGACCCGAACATGCCGCTATCGAGTCAACACTAGGGAACTTATTACCAGCCACCGAAGCCGATAAAGCCAAGGTTTCCGAAGATCTTGGGTATAAGAGCTTGCCTCTAAGAGGCCAAAGCGCTTATACTTTGTACAAGGGCAAAGATAGCCCCGACGCACGTGGCGGCTTTAAGGGTCGAATGGGACTGTACGAAGTGTTTGATGTATCAGATGCCATCCAGGATTTGGTCATCAAGCGTTCAACCAGTAGCGAGATCCAAAAAGCAGCTCGGGCCCAAGGTATGATTACCATGCGCGAAGACGGATATCTAAAAGCCTTAGACGGCTTTACCTCTTTAGCAGAAGTAGACCGAGTGGCTGGTGAAGATAATGCGTAATCGGGGATAAAAGGGGATGGGATAAGGATGACCGACAACAATTCACAAGTACGAATCGAACCACTGTTAGACGAGGTTATTAAGCGTAAAGCCTCGGACCTGCACTTGCAAGTGGGTTTGGCGCCAATTTTACGTGTTGACGGTAAGCTTATTGCCGTGCCCGCTACAGAAGTTTTAACCGAAGAAAGCGTTGAAACGCTAATCTTTTCTATCTTAGACGAAGATCAGAAGCAGATATTATTAAAAGACAAAGAATTTGACTTCAGTTTCGCTTACGGCGACCTAGGTCGTTTTCGTGTTAACGCCTTTCATGAACGGGGAAACCTGGCCGCTGCGTTACGTTTGATTCCGAACGAAATCCTCACCATCGAACAATTACAGCTGCCGCAGATTGTGAATAAATTTGCCGAGTATCCGCGAGGCCTAGTGCTGGTAACCGGGCCGACCGGTTCCGGTAAGTCAACCACCTTGGCGGCTCTAGTCGACAAGATTAACCGCGAACGCGCTCAGCACATTGTTACCATCGAAGACCCGATTGAGTTTACCCACAAGTCTAAAAAGTCGGTGGTGGTGCAAAGAGAAGTCCACTACGACACCTATTCGTTCTCAGCCGCTCTGCGTAGTAGCTTGCGTGAAGACCCCGACGTGGTTCTGATCGGTGAAATGCGCGACCTCGAAACCATTGCCGCTGCTATTACCATCGCCGAAACCGGTCACTTGGTGTTCGCAACGCTACACACCAACTCGGCCTCACAGTCGATTGACCGTATGATCGACGTTTTCCCGCCGCACCAGCAGCCGCAAATCCGGGCCCAGCTAGCTAACATCCTAATGGCGATCGCTTCGCAGCGTCTTATCCCAGCCATTGGCGGTGGACGCATCGCTGCCGCCGAAATTCTGATTGCCACGCCGGCCGTCCGCAACATTATTCGCGAAGGTAAGAGCCACCAGCTCGAAGCCGTTATCCAGACTGGTGCCGAATTTGGTATGCAATCAATGGATAAAACGCTGGTATCGCACGTTCAAAAGGGAACTATTACTTACGACGAAGCCCGTAACTACGCTGTTGATGTTGATGAACTCGACAGGATGATGAGAGGCTAAACAAACATGCTCACTTACGAATATGTGGCGCGCGACCCGGCCAGCGGAGAGAAGGTCAAATCAACCGTTGAGGCCGATAATGAACAGGCGGCGGCTAACCTGCTGCAAAAGCAGGGTTTAGCGCCAATCGAGCTTAAGGCCAAGTCGGGAGTAAGCGGCAACCCTGTATCTAAATATATGCATCGGATTAAGACCAAAGACAAGGTTTTGTTTGCGCGGCAGCTGTCTACCCTAATTAACGCTGGCTTACCTTTGGTGCAAAGCTTACGCAACGTGGTTGGTCAGACTCAGAATAAGAACTTCCAGGTTATTTTGAATCAGGTTATTACCGACGTTGAATCAGGTACGGCTTTCTCGGCCGCCTTAGGTAGATTTCCCGATGTTTTTAACGCTATATTTGTAAACCTGGTAGCAGCTGGAGAAGTTTCTGGTACGCTCGATGCGTCATTGGCCCGTTTGGCCGACCAGAGCGAAAAAGACGCCGACATTATAAGTAAGGTGCGGGGAGCCATGGTTTACCCAATTATTGTCCTGATAGTCATGGTCGGGGTGATTATTTTTATGGTGGTTAAAGTCGTTCCATCTGTACAGGTGGTTTACGAAAGTATTCCTGGCGCCGAGCTGCCATTTATAACCAAGGCTCTGGTGGCCGTGGCCAACTTTACTACTAAGTTTTGGTGGGTTGAAGTTATTCTGGTTGGAATAATAGTGTTCTTTACCTCGCGCTGGGCGCGAACGGTTGGCGGCAAGCGGATTATCGACCGGGCCAAGATGTCGACACCACCACTTGGCCAACTGTTCATGAAGCTCTACATGGCGCGCTTTGCCCGGATTGGCTCGACCCTTATCGCCAGTGGTGTACCGCTTATTCAGATGCTTGAAATCACCGGTAAGGCAATTAACAACATACATGTTAACGAATCAATCATGAAGGCGGCTGATCAAGTAAAAGGTGGTAAAGCCCTGTCGGCCTCACTTAAGGGTGATCCAAACTTCTTGCCACTGGTTGGCGACATGCTACATATCGGTGAAGAATCGGGTTCGATGGAACAGATGCTAGGTAAGGCCGCCGATTATTATGAAAAAGAAGTCGACAACCAAATTCGAACTATCTCAACCACAATTGAGCCGGTATTGATGATCCTAATGGGGGTAGTAGCGCTAATTGTCGTTGCTGCCGTCTTGTTACCGATCTACGGCCTGGTTGGCGAGATTAACGTCCAATAGTGGAAAAAGCTATTGCTTTTTATCAGCGGTAGCGGTATATTCGTAAGCATAAGCATAAATTTACACCTTAAAGGGGGAACATGGGCATGTTTACAAAACTAAAGAAACAACAAGAAGGCTTCACCATTATCGAAGTCATGATTGTGTTGGTTATCGCGGCAGTTATTCTGTTGATCGTCTTCTTGGCGGTTCCAGCTCTGCAACGTAACTCACGTAACACTCAAAAGAAGAACATCGCAGCTGATATCCTTAGCGCGGCTTCAGAAGACAGCTCAAACAACAACGGTGCTATCCCGGCAGCCAGCACAAGTACAACCGCTTCATCTGCGGCGGCACGTGTTCTTGGCTTGGTTAACACCAACCAGATCATCACAACTCTGACAATCCAAACAGCAAGCGGTACGGCTGGTTCAGCCGTGACAGTTACACCTGCACCAACACTTTCAACAGTGACTTTGGTAACAAACGCAGTTTGTAACGGTAATGCCGTTAGTGTTGGAACATCGGCTCGCCAGATTGCCCTCTCCTATCAAGTAGAAGGTGGTGGTGGTACGGGAACTAACGCTTGTATCTCAAGCGGTCTTTAGTACAACCTAGAACACTCCAAATAAAGTGACCCATTTGTACGGGTCACTTTTCTTTTTGCACCATGTTCCGTTACTATAGGGAAGATGATTATACTTGTGCTTGTCTTGTTGGGTCTGTGCCTGGGGAGCTTTGTGAACGCTCTGGTGTGGCGTTTACATGAGCAAGATAAGCTGACGGGTAAAAAGGCTAAACGGGCCGCTAAGGAGCTGTCGATTAGCCAGGGACGTTCGATGTGTCCGGATTGTCGGCATCAACTTGGCTTTTGGGATTTATTGCCGGTTGCAAGCTGGCTAGGCCTGCGCGGCAAATGTCGTTACTGTCACCACTCCATTAGTTGGCAATACCCTTTGGTAGAAGTGTTAACCGCCGCCATGTTTGTGTTTTCGTACGCCTTTTGGCCACACAGCTGGACTACACTGGGCGTTTTTCAGTTCGCAGTGTGGCTGGTAATAGTGGTCGGCTTTATGGCTCTAACGGTCTATGATGCCCGCTGGCAAATTTTGCCCGACCGGATTGTTTATCCCTTGATGGTTGTAGCGGCGATAAATGCTCTAGTTGTCAGCGTCCTAAGTGAAGACCCGATGCATTTGGTCTATGCCTTGGTCGGTGTAGCTTGTCTGGCTGGTTTGTTCTACGCCATTTTTCAGGTGTCGGGTGGTAAGTGGATCGGCGGCGGGGATGTTAAGCTCGGGGTAGTAATTGGATTGCTGGTGACTGGCCCAGTTAATGCCATTCTGGTGTTGTTTGTGGCTTCGGTATTGGGCTTGCTGGTGGCGTTACCCGATGTTTTTCGTAAGAAGTCTGGTCTTAGCAAGCGAATAGCCTTTGGGCCGTTCTTGATGGTGGCCACAGTTTTTGTGGTCTTATTCGGAGCCGATTTGGCCGACTGGTACACGCGACAGTTCTTACTCCTGTAAAACAGTAAAACGCTTGTGCTATACTAAACACATGAGACCCGCCCCTGTTCGGAACGCTGGTTATACTATTATTGAAACCATGATTTTCTTGGTGATTTCGGCTGTGCTGTTATTGAGCGCCATCGGGTTGTTCAGCGGACGGATTCAGCGCACCCAGTTCAATCAGTCCGTCCAAGCTCTGGCAACCAAGATTTCGACGGTGGCCAACGAAGTAACCACTGGTACCTATCCAACTACTCCAGCCTTTGATTGTTCTGTATCGGCTGGCGTTCCTCAGGTTACGCCACTCGCTAATTCTTCAACTGACTTACAGGGAACCAGAGAAGACTGCATTTTTGTGGGCAAGGTTATGAACTTTAGTGTCACCGGTTCAAACTGCACGGCCCCTATAAACCAGAGCGACTGCGAGAATATCGAGGTCTATAGTGTTCTCGGACGGCGTGAGTCCAACCAAACTAAAAACTTGAGTGTCACCAGTTTAACTGGTAGCGAAGGTGCCCGGCCGCGAATTGTTAGTACTCCCAATATTACGACCAGTTTTAATCTTGGCTACGGCACCCACGTAACAGGAGTATTTTTAATCGAAGATAACAACAGCCTAACGCCTATTTCGGGGCTTGGCTTGTTTCAGACCTTTGGTGGTTCATACGACGCTACCGACAATCTGACTTCGGGCTCGCAAAACGTGAACTTTTGGGCGATAAAAAAGAGCGATCCAGTAAACCCGACTAATATTCAGCAGATGGCCGAGGCGGTAGAAGATGAAACGCCGTTAATTGGACCGAACCCCAATAAAGGGGTGTTGCTATGTCTACGCGATAGTGGCGACAACCGACGAGCGTCGATTACTATCTTTACAGCCAACGGGGCAACCCGTTCTGTTGTAGCTGTGGAGGATACCCGATGTTAGCGCGTAGGCAGCAAGCCGGCGACACCATTGTGGAGGTGCTGATAGTCATCATTGTCATAGCGACCGTCCTAGCTAGTGCCTATGGTATTTCGATCCGCAGCCTACAGGCTACCCAGCTAACCCAAGAACGAGCCTTTGCCCTTAAGCTGGCCGAGGGGCAGCTCGAGAGCTTAAAGTCGGCCGCGTCGCTACCAGATTCAACCGTTTTGGACAATGATCAGGGCTTTTGCTTGAATGGCACCACTGTAACCCCGATTAGCGGTGGCAGTCCCAGCAATAACTACCAAACCGACCAGACTGCCAATTATCCAACCGAATGTCAGCAAGACCCTCACGACCCTGTGGGCAAGGCCTGTACTAGCTATTGCTACTACGTTGGTATTAAAAAGTCGATTGGTGGCACCGGTAATAATTTTGTAGCCAGCGTGCGCTGGACTAGTGCTCGCGGCATTAGGGAACAAGTTCAACTGGCCTATAAGGTGTATCAATAATGAAGAAGACTAATAACAACGGTTTTACTATCCTGGAGTTGATGATTGCAACGATTGTTTTCGCTGTAATCTTTATGGGTGCGACAACCGCAATCCTGCAGATTGCCAAACTGTATTACAAAGGTGTGGTGACTAACCGTACTCAAGAGTCGACTCGTTCGGTGGTCGATTCAATTTCTCAGCAGATCCAGTTTAATGACGCGCCGCTGCTGACCCCAGCCGACGTAACTTACGATGTTGTTCAAGGACCAGTATCTGGCACCAAAATGACCTTTAAGGCTTATTGCATTGGTTCAACTCGCTACACTTACGCTATCAACGCTCAGGTTAACGATGCTGTTGTCCAGGGCCAGTACCAACCGACAACTAACCGCCTGCGTCACGGGTTGTGGCGTGACACGGTTAACCCAGGTCCGGCGGCCTGTATACCGGCTAACCTGAGCCTAGCTAACCCCAGTACTACCAGTGGCGCGGTTGGTGGTCAGGGAGTTGAGTTGCTGGCCGAAGGCATGCGGCTGAGTAATTTTGCTTTGAGTTGCGACGATTCACGTCGTTGCAGCGTGGCGGTCGCCATATTAAGTGGCGACAATGATCTGTTAGAACCAAATCCGCAAGAGGCCGTGCCAACAAACTGTGCGACAATTATAGGTAACCAATGGTGTGCCGGCTCTCAGCTCACCACGGTAGTCTTAAAAAGGGTAGGTGAGTAAGATGAAGCAAGTAAGAACCAAACAGCAAGGCTTTGTATCGATCATTGTGGCGTTAGTAATTATGATATTTGTCACCTTGGTGGCGCTGGGATTTGCATTTTTAGCCCGCCAGAACCAAGAACAGAACCAGAACCGCCAGCTTAGTACCCAGGCCTTTTACGCCGCCGAATCTGGCGTTAACGACACTGTAAAGTTCATGCTCGACCGACTTGAGTCAACTGGTGTGTTGCCGGCTGACGCTACTACCTGTCAGGCCGGCATGAATGCCCTGAGCGCCGGCTATAACCCCAATCTTGGCGGTGACACCGGCAACGACCAAATCGAGTATACTTGCGTCCTGTTTCAGGGAGCACCGCGATCACTGGAGTATACAATTAAAGAAACTTCTACAATTATCCCAGTTCATAGCAAGTCCGGTCAGCCGTTGGAATCTATAACGATTAGTTGGCAAGACGAACAGGGCAATAATAGCTTTGCGACCAACAATAGTCACTGGCTGCCTCAAGACGGTACCGGTGTTTCGGGCGGGGATAATCTGGCAGGTAGCACCGGTATTTTGCGAGCCACCATAATCCCGATCTTTAACCCAATTACCAAAGATTCTTTACTAAATGATACCCAAACGGCCTTTTTCTACCCTAAGGCAGGAGCGGCCAACACGGTTAGCCAGCAGTCATTTGTTACCAGTAACCAGAGTACCGACTTGGGCCAGGGTGTCTGGGTAGACGGCAACTGTAATAACGCCAAACAGCCGCGGTTTTGTAAGGCGACCATCACCAACCTAACAGCGCGTGGCGCTACCGATAAGTTCTATTTGCGCCTGCGGGGTATATACCGCTCTTCAAAGGTCACTATCACGGCTCGTGAAGTCGCCGCCACCGAGGATGCCCAACTAGCCAATGCCCAGGCCTCGGTTGATGTAACCGGTAAGGCCAATAACGTCTTGCGCCGCATTCAAGTACGCGTACCATTCCAGGCCAGCTATCACCGTCCCGAGTTTGCCGTCGAGAGTATGGAATCCATCTGTAAGCGCCTAGTTTCCTGGCCAGGTGGCTCGAGTGTTGATCTGCCGAGCGGCGTCAACGCCGGTGACGAGCCAGCCTGTTCGCCTAACTAGTCTTTAGGTTTATGGTGGTGAAACTTTTCGTGCACGGCCTTTAAGTGTGGGTCGGTGACGTGCGTATAGATCTGGGTAGTGGCAATGTTGCTGTGACCCAGCATGGCCTGGACCGAACGCAGGTCGGCGCCGTTCATTAATAAGTCAGTCGCAAACGAATGTCGCAGGGTATGGGGAGAAACATGCTTAGTAATACCGGCCAGCAGGGCATAACGGGCCACCATACGCTGGACACTACGCGCCGTTAGGCGGCTAAAGTTACCACTGGTATCGGCCTGCTTAGTGCCACTGTAACGTACGAACAGGGGCTGAGCCGTGTCTTGGCGTTCGGTTAGGTACTTTTGCACCCATTCGGCGGCATCGGGGCTAATAAAGATCGGTCGGTCTTTTTGGCCCTTACCGCGCACCATAAACTCGCGCCGCTTCAAGTTAATGTGGTCACGATCCAGGCCAACCAGTTCAGAGACGCGCAAACCACTACTAAATAACAGTTCTAAGATGGCCCTGTCACGCAAACCGGCTAGTCCGCTGACATCTGGTTGACTAAATAATCGGCCTAGTTCGTCGGGGTTCAAAAAAGTAACTTGCTTGCGGACGGTCTTGGCTAACTCAATCTTGTCTGGGGGCAGGGCGGCGATGTCGCGTTTACCGCAGTACCTTAGAAAGCTACGCAGGGCAATCAGGTGGTAGTTCTGGGTGGTTTTTTGCAGTTCGTCACTGGTGTTGGTACCGAGGCGGTTGAGCCACAGGCGCCATTTGCGAATTAACTCGCCATCGATAGCGGACACCTTAATGTCACCGGCAAAGTCGCTCAAGCGGGTCAGGTAATGGTCGTAGTTGGATATCGTTTTTTGGGAACGATTTTGTTCAATTTCCAAGTATTCCAAAAAATCGGTTTTAGCTTTAGCGAATAGCATAACTATATTGTACGACATTGGGGTAGAAAAGCCCCGTCACATCTGTTACAATTGAGCCAATGGAACGAACTTTAATTATACTCAAACCCGACGCCGTCAAGCGCGCCGTCGTGGGCGAAGTGATCAGTCGCTTCGAACGAGCCGGTCTTAAAATCGTCGGCATCAAAATGCTTAAACCAACTTACGACGAATTTTATAACCACTACGAAAAAATCGGCAAGATGATCAGCCGTCGCGGCCAAGAGGCTTTTGACATGACCCTAGAATTCATGGAAGAAGGCCCGGTTATCGCCGTTGTTCTAGAAGGAATTGACTGTGTTGGCCTAGTGCGCAAGATGGTCGGTGACACCGAACCGCAAAAAGCTGCCCCTGGCACCATCCGTGGCGACTACGCTCACATGGGCTTCGGTCACTCTAATAAAGAAAAGATTGGTGTCCCTAACATTATTCACGCCTCTGGTGATCCTGAAGAAGCCGCCGAAGAAATCGCTCACTGGTTCGCCGAAGCCGAACTGTTCGACTACGAAACCGTCCACGAAGTCTACACCCAAGCCCGAAATCGCTCTAAAAAGTAATACTTTTCGCGCAGCAAAACCTTTGGCTGCGGCTTCGGCCCTAGCGGGCCTGCAGATGCAGACCAAAGGCCGCTGCGCGAAAGCCTAGTTTAGCTAGGTATAAAAAGTCTTCTCTGTAGTGAATCCTGTACCCGCAAACCCCTGAGGTCGAGGACTTTTGCAGGATGAACTATTGAGAAGACGTCACCTTGGTATCCCCGAACGGATTCGAACCGCTATCTGCTCCTTAGGACGGAGTTATTCTATCCATTGAACTACGGGGACGCGAACGAGGAAGGTAGGGCACGTGCTTGCATGTGCACACATTCCGAATGAGCGGCCACGCAGGCGAAGCCTGCCTCGACCGTTCCCGAACAGTATACCGCCTCTGGACAGTAGCCCCAAAAAGCTTTACGCTAATGCTATGTCTAAAAAAGCCAGTAACGGCGGTCACAAGTACTTTGCCGACCAAATGGATGACGAAGAGGTGTTATTCGTCTTTCGCAAGCACCCGGTGGTGATGCGCAAGGGGTTAATTATAAGTATGCTGGCCTTGTTGATTGGCCCGCTGTATACCTTGGCGCTAACTTATTCGCGGCCGCCCGAACAGTATCCGTCGACCCAGTTCTTCTTTACCAGTTTGCTGATTAGCTTTGTGTTGAGCGCGGTTATCTTCTTCCCATTTTGGATTGGCTGGTTCTACAGCGTGTTTATTGTCACCGACCAGCGACTGATTCAGATTACTCAGAAGGGCTTGTTCCATCGGGCGGTGGTCGATATCGGCTTGCCGCAGATTCAGATGGTGAATTACGAGATTGCCGGATTGCAGGAAACTTTGCTGGGATTTGGTACAATAATGATGCAAACCTATCTTGGGGACTTAATTATCCATGACGTCCACCATCCGGCCAAAATACAGAAGAAACTGCTGGGGATTTTGCGAGAACAGGGCGTATTAACCGCCAATAATTATCCGGCCAGCCCGGGTGGGCAACCAACTAACCAGTCTGACGACGAGGAATTTGATGAAGCGGAAGTTTAAGAAGCTCCATAACCGAGCTAAAGAAGAAGTCGAAAAGCGGATCGATAAGCAACCGGATGCACCGGCCGATGCGCCACGTATTACCAACGACACCGTTGCCGTCCACCGCGAAGAAGTGCTCAGTAGCGCCCGTAAGTACATCTACCCGCTGCAGCATTCTAAGCACCGCGTGGTGGTGGTCACGACCACCATTATCATCGCTTTCTTTGTAATTTTTATGAGTTACTCGGTGTTGTCGCTGTATCGCCTCGACGGTACCTCGGCCTTTTTATATCGCGTTACCCAAGTTGTACCATTCCCAGTCGCCAAGGCCGGTTCGAGCTATGTATCGTACGAAAACTACCTGTTTGAGCTGCGCCACTACATGTACTTCTACGAAAACCAGCAAAAACTCGACTTTAACACCGAAGCCGGTAAACAGCAGTTAACCGATTACAAAAAACGCGCCCTCGAAAAAGTCATTAACGATGCCTATATTAAGCAGTTGGCTGTCCAAAAGCGCGTTTCAGTCAGTGACAAAGAGGTCAGTGATGCCATTACCATTCTGCGCCGCCAAAACCGCCTAGGCGGTAGCGAACAAGCCTACAACGACGCTCTGCGCCAGAACTTTGGCTGGTCGGCCGACGACTTCCGCCGGGTTATTCGCCAACAGATCTTGGAGCAGAAGGTAGTGGCTGTGATGGATCAAAACGCCACGGCCCGTGCCCAAGCTGCTCTGGCCGAACTCAAGGCTGGCGCTAGTTTTGCTGCCGTAGCCGCTAAATACTCCGACGATGCTGCCAGCAAAGCCAACAACGGCGACTTTGGCTTTGTGGTTGACCCCACCAACCGCGACATTAGCCCGATCACCACCGACGCGCTGTTCAAACTTGCCCCCGGCCAGATCTCAGAAATCGTTAACACCGGTTACAGCCTGCAAATACTCAAGAACAACGAAGCCACCCCAGACGGCAAAATTAAGGGCGCCCACATCGACATTAACTTCCAACCGGCTGCCACCTACATAAATGACCAAAAAGAAAAGCATCCGGCTCACGCCTACATTAGCTTCTAGTCAAACCACCTAATAGGGTTTGCAATTTGCCTCTAAACTTGCTATGATTACCCCTGTTCTTTCGCCCGCAGGGGCGGGGAACCAAGCGCGGGGGCCCGTGGTGTAGCTGGCCTAACACGCCTCCCTGTCACGGAGGAGATCGCCGGTTCGAATCCGGTCGGGCCCGCCAGCAAATCAAAATGCACTCGATAGAGTGCTTTTTTATTTGCTCACAGCCCAACGGAAACGAAACGGATAGGGCGTAGCCCCGGTTCGATCGTCCAGCTCGCCCGCAGAAGCAGCATAGCGTGCTTCGAGGACGGGCGCAGACACTAGCGAAGCGTTCATCCGGTCGGATTCTGCTATGATGTACCCATGACTGAAGCTAATCTTGATACCCCTGAACTTAACCAGCTCTTTCATAGTTATGTAGATGACGAACTTGTCAGTTCCGAACGTAATCCAGATGCCTTTGCTAATGATGTTTACAACCTCACAGATATGAACGGCCAAAGATACGTCATGAGAGTGCTCAAAACTCAGCTGCCTGAAACTGTACAGGTGGAAGCTGCTATGCAGATTAGGCTAGCAGAAGCAGGTGTGCGTACTCCGGCTTATATAGAACTTGAGGGTGGTGGATTTGTGGGCATGCACGATGGTACTTCCTTTACCCTCAGCAAACGTATTGAAGGAGAAGCACCAAAGTCGGCCTCACTTGAGCTTGTGGCTGATTTCGGAGCAACACTCGCTAAACTGCACAATAGTCTTGAAGGTATGGATGTGCCACCTAGCAAAATGCAGTGGTTTAATCTTAATAATGCCGAAGAAGATTTGGCGGCTTACGATGGGCCTCTTAAAGACAAGCTCACTAATTTGATTGAGAACGGGAAGTCACTATTTGAACTTGATCTACCGAAGTCAGTCACGCATGGCGACTTGTGGCTTGGTAATGTGTTTGCTGATGGCGATAAGGTAACAGCAGTATTTGACCTAGAAACAGCCGAGAACACTTATCGAATTATTGACCTAGCTAGAACTTATCTATCAATGCGGATGGAAACCGAATATTCTTCGCAGGAGCTCATTGATAAGCTGCTTGATGGCTACAACGCCGCCGCCAAAGAACCTCTTACTGCTGAGGAACGGAAAGCTTTCGGCCTTGCAGTTGCTTACGCAGCAGGGGTCTGTGCGACATGGAACGCCGCTCACAATACCCGTTACTCCGGCCCCTATATTGCGTTAGGGGAAGAAGCTCTTGCAGCCCAATAGTTCCACACCGCCAGCGCCACGGACCGCCAGCAAATCAAAATGCACTCGATAGAGTGCTTTTTTATTTGCTCACAGCCCAACGGAAACGAAACGGATAGGCGTAGCCCCGGTTCGATCGTCCAGCTCGCCCGCAGAAGCAGCATAGCGTGCTTCGAGGACGAGCTCAGACACTAGCGAAGCGTTTAGTAGGTCGGGCCCGCCAGTAACTAGACAAAGTACCACTTTTGTGGTACTATTTTTATGTCACAGCAAAAAACAAAAATGACAGAATTTACTCAACTACAAGAATTAGATCCGGCGTCGACTGCTCAAGAAGCCGCGCCAGCGATTTTGGGTTTAGAAATAGGCCCTCGGTTGCAACGTGCCAGCCAAGTATCCGAGGCTATTGATCCTACCCACACACTCCCATCTGTAGAGATAGTAAACGATCCATCTACTCGCGTTGGACGAGGAAGTCTCGTCCCACGGCCCTCGCTGATTATATACAACGGTGAGACTATTGGGAGGTGTACAGTTGTAAGCGATAATATGGCTCGTGCCCGGTGGTTTAACGGAATAGAAGTAAACGAAAAGGGTAAGGGTTTCGGTACGGCAGCCTATAAAACCGTAATAGAACAAGCGATGCGTGACGGCTATGATTTTCAAACGCACGAATGGTCACAGACTGAGGGTGCTAAAAAGGTATGGGAGCGATTGGCGCAAGCTGGTGTAGCCCGTGTGGAAGATGAGTTTACGCCGGATGGTAACGGAAAATTTAATGGCCGTTATGTTGTTGATGCAGTTAAATAGTTCCACACCTCCACAGCCACGGCTCGCCAAGCATCGACAGAATACCTGAAAAATGGTATTTTTTGTTTATGTCATCTGATATTGAAAACCTTTATTTGCCCGGACCGCGATGGTCTGAGATAAATGATCCAGAATTTTCTGAGGCAAGAAGGGCACTCGTCGCTACTGCTGCACTGACGGGCGGTACGCTATTACTCGAAACCATTGCAAACACTACAGATAGCCTAGCTGCCGCCATTAGCCTAGTCCAAGATGGCTTATTAGCTCTCGATGAACAAGACCCCAGCAGAGTACGTCTAACTGAAGCTGGTGCTTGGACAGGCACCCCAGAAACCATCCGTACTGTTTAGCTTTTCGAAATATAGACTCCACCGCCCGCTAAGCACAAGTACGTCCACCCGATCTTTTTTGCTATAGTTAAATCATGAATATCGCAGAACAGCTACCTCAACCTCTGAGGAACTTCGTTATCGATGTGCCAGCCAATCAGTATTACGATTTTGAGTTATCACCCGGCAGCACTTATCCGCTCAAGGGTGTGACATATCCGGTCGATTACGGAAACATTCCTGGCTACACGGCCGAAGATACGCATGAGCTGGATTTCTTTGTCGGCAAAGCAGTCGACGGCGAAGCCGGTAGCCTGGTTGTGGACCGCGGCAGCAGTATTGGGCATGAACGTAAGTTCTATATAGGGCTCACTAAAGAAGAGCTTGCTTTGGTCTTAAAAGAGCTGGAGCCGGTTCTGGTTGATCATCAGGAATTGCCAGACGTTGACGCTGTGTTGGCTGCAATTGAGCCGTATAAGGACAAAGAGTGATTGACCCAAAGCTAACTTCTGTAAAAGAATTCCGTCTTAAGCTTTACCCAAAAGATTTTAAGCTAGTGCGAGACTTTTACGAACATAAATTAGGCTTCCCGGTGTTTCACGAGTGGGATAATGGCCCAGTCAACAAAGGAGTCATGTTCTCTGTGGGCAGCACTACGCTTGAACTTCTTAGCCCGGCAGACGGCTACAAGCCCGTTCAAGGAGCCGATGTTTCCTGGGAGGTAACAGATGTTAATTCTCTATGGGAAAAACTAAAAGACAACACGCCAATAGTTCATGGCTTGCGTCACAATAGCTGGGGAGACACTTCGTTTCGCATTACTGACCCCGAAGGTTTTCACATCTCGTTCTTCACCAAAGACAAGTAGTCACAGAAGCCACAGCCGCCGCCAGATTGACAAACCAACACGTTTATGCTAAAATCAGGATAAGGTATAAAACCAAAATGTCAGAATCTGAACCAAACAAAAGGCAAATCCTAGAAACCGCCAACGCTCGTTTGCATGAGTTTACCAGTGACCCATTAGCGGCTGGGCAGGCTCTTGTCAAAGAGGAGCGCATGGACGAGATGGAGCAATGGGCTAATGGCATAGGAGCGCACACCGAACGCCTTGCCAGTGCTCATCACACTGTATCGACTCAAATCAGGGATGGCGCTCAAAGAGGGCACTATAACGAAGACATGGCGAGTAAACGTTTAGCAGGTGTTGGTAATCAATGGCGTACCGGCGTTAAAGTTGATGCCGAGGGTGATATCGAGGTCCACGAACACTATCCTTACTCAACCGATACGCCGGCAGGTAACTGGGCTACATATCGTTCTCCAAAGAACATCCGGAAGTAAAGTAAACATGTCTAATCCAACCGAACAACTAGATATTCACCCCATCACAGACCCGTTTGAAGCTGATATGGCAGCTAAATTTATAGTATCCGAGCTTTGGCACGATCCTAAACTTAAGCCGGTAGAAGTTGAAGCTGCTAAGAAACACCTGAGCAGGATGGATGAACTCCAGATTGGAGCGTTTGATGATGACGGCAGGCTGGTGGGAGTAGCTGGCCTGGCTAACGGGAGCACCCTAGATGAAAGACAATGGGCACTGGTTGTTGATGTGGCAACCATTAGTGATAAACGGCGTTCTGGTATCGGGACCGCTGTTATGGCTGCAGTGCACGACTTTGCTAGAAGCAAGGGAGTTGAAGAGGCAGTAATTGTCTCGCCCACCAAAGCCGGGGGAGCTTTATACAGAAAGTTAGGTTATCAGTGGGATGATCATGCTGATGCCTACCGCAAAACCTTGTAAAGTAGCGCTAGGTCGTACCATTGTTATGGCTAATTCTTTGTTATTATAATGCTATGTTTCATATAATGAATGGCCTGCTTCGAGTACATCTTCTGTATAAGTTTCCTCGGCGCCCCAAGAAGGATCATAAATACCTAATACGAATGGGTTGGAATGACCCGAATTTTGAAGGCGCAACAGGAACGTTTGCCATTACTCCTATAATTTTCGACCTTATTGCTGGCCTGTTCTTGATTGCTGCAGCTTTCGTATTGCCCGGTTCAGAGGGCTTAAACTACTGGGCTGGTTTACTGTCAGGAATACTAGCGCTTTCAGTTGGGGTATACATTATCTACACATACATTACTTTTTTGCCGCATATTTGGCGGTATGTAAAAGGCGCAGCATCTATAGAAGGCGAGATCATAGATTTATGAAAAAGGCTTTCTATCTTCTTGTTGCTGTATTGTTGTTCTGCGCGCTATTTCAGCAGCTATCTCCAGTTACCGAGGTTAGATACAACACCTATAACAAGTCTGTCGACTGCTACAACGAAGGAAATTATATGCTGCCCGAAGGTTGCGTGGCCTCAATAAAACCAACCGTCGCGCAAACACTTACTGGCTACGGAGTTTACCTTTCCTCGCTGGGAATTATTGGTATCGGGATTTTTACGCTTGTACAATCAACGTCAAGGAAGAAGTAGCCCAGTGAACAAAAAACACATTTCTATATTGGCGGTAGCCGCAGTCTTAGTTATCGTTTTGTCTGCCACTGCTCTGATGCGCCATAACCACCGCTGTAACAGCAACGCCACCTACTTTAGTACTCACCCGAATTCCTGCCCAATCAGTCGGGTGATTGGGCGATGAGCCAGACTACCGGTCGCATAAGAACAGCCTTAATATACATTGTCGGTATAACCGTGAGTTTGTTGTGCATATTTTTGGTTAATCGAATGGCGATAGGAAGGGTGCAGGGAATTAATCTGCCTTTTGGCTGGGAAGGGCCACACTACGTCATGGCGGCTTGTGAGCCGGGCTGTTCAAGTATTGGTGTGCCTTTTACTTTTGACTCAAAAGATGACGCCGACTGGGGCTGGTACTCAAACAATGCTGCCGTGTTGCTGGACATAGGTACGGGTGTTGCTTTGGGTCTTGGCATAGGCGTTTTGGTAAATCGTAAACTAAAATAGGGGCATGGGTGCTCTAATACTTATTGCCATACTGGCGACCGTTTGTCTGGTCTACCTGGCGCTTCAGATTGTTGTGTTAAGCTTGGTTTCGATTGGGCTAGTTCGCGTATTTACCGGGCAAAATGTTACCAAACGCCAACGCGTATCTATTCTTAAAGCATATATTGCATACTTTGGTTTTTTCTTGGTCGTGGTGGTGTTGCTAACCTTGCTTGGGTATGGTGAAACCAAAACACCAGCTTGGGCAGTCGTTTTTCACTACCTTGGTGCCGTTGTGGTGGGCACGCTCGCCGGCTACCTAGCTGCTACAAAGAAATCAAAAAAGTAGTATGCTGGGGCTATGAGCATAGACAACGAAGCAAGTGGCAGTCAGCCAGTTAATTGGCGCCGTGATGCTGATTGTCAATATGTGGAGGATCCCGAAATTTTTGCTGGCCGTACACCAGAAGAAGCCGAGGCCGCCAAGATCATCTGTGGAACCTGTGCTGTTCGTCAGGAATGTTTAGATTATGCGTTAGATAACCCTGAGTCAGCTAAGGGTTGGATTTATGGTGGTATGACCGAAAGAGAACGGACCCAGTACCGAGCCTGGGGAACGTTGCCAGAATAGTCGGTGGCCAGGTTCTAGGCCAAATTGCTTAAAAGGTTTCCGGTAGTACGAACGAGCTCTCGAGTGGCGGCTGACCCTCGACCAGCCCAGCCAGTGCGGCAGTGTGATACCAGTTGTGTGGCGATACTAGTAGTTTGTGCTCGTAGTCGACATGGTAATGGTTGGGGTCGCTGTCGGCAAGCTCTTCAATCGGCCCGGTACCCACGAGATCCCACAAAACATGCGAAGTTTCGTGTGCAAAGTGTGTCGTTAAGTACTGTGAGCCGGTCGGCATTAGCTTCTCTAGGGCTTGCGTATCTTGATCCGGGAATAAACCTGCCGAAGGAGTTCTTGTGACCTCTTCGGAACCAGGGGCGTAGATGTTTGGTGCAATGCAAATCAGCGGCAGAGGATTCTTTCGGACATCGACACCGTCGTGGACGTGCCCGTTGTATGCTAGGCCGCCGCTTTGTTCATTGCCATCTAAATTATGGAAACCAGTGGTGGCCGATACAATAACCGTCATTTCAACATTACTTAGCTTGCCCTGGCGAGCCTTTTCTTGGAAGGTCGAAATGTAGCCAGGCTCGATAGGCCGCCCGTTGGCTTCATTAATTTGGCCCATGCTACCGATCAGAAAGTTGAGACTATTGTTGAGGGCGACTGCGTTGACCTGAATCGGGACGTCTTGGTTCCAGCCCGTTTGAGCCTGCATAACTTTTACCAGCATACCCGACTCGGTGGCGACCTCGCCAATAGGGACGGCCTTGTTAAGCTCGAGCATCTCTTTTATTTGCTGTCTATCCTCGGCTTCGTACCGATTGCTGCGCACTTCATTTCGTCTTTGACGCCAAGCGAGCAGTTCACTATCAGAGACAGTTGCAAAGTCGGCAACTACGCTGGCTGTCTTGGGCAGCGCTAAAACGCCGGCTGTGGCACCCAAGCCCTTGAGGAAGTTGCGGCGGCTCAGTGGACTTACGCGTTGCTCGCCAGCTTCTGGTCGGTGAGCACGGTAGGGATTGGTTGATCTATCTTTCATGGTTTTTGTATCTGCGGGTTTAGCGATATTATAGCAAATAATACGTTAAAAGTCAATGTGGATGCCTCTGCTAGTTGGTTTTTTGTTATAGTGTTCGTATGGCACGTATAAATGAAGTTGTTACGGTTTGGCAAGAGTATTTAGCCGGGGCGCCTAATTGGGAAAAACTAGTTGCCGGCGTTGAGCCAAAAGCCGGTGGCTGTGGGTTGGTTTATGAACTTTCTAATCCAATCGATCGTCCGAACGAGAGCCTGGCTATTGCTGATATGCGAAATCTGGAATTATCTGATCCGCACAAACACATAAACGGTGAAACCGAAGTTTACTTTGTGCTTCAGGGCAAGGGCAAGATTGTGGTTGGTCACGAGGTCAGCCAACTAGCCCCCGGAGTAATTATTGTGACGCCACCAGATACGCTACACATAACTTTACCTGGTAAAGACCTAGTGCTGGCGGTGGTAAATATGCCTCCATTCGAGCTGAACAACTACGTTGCTGTCCCACGCAGCGATCCAACGGTTGCTAGGGCGCTCGATTTACTTAGAGCTCATTAAAAAGGGCAACAGTATATTGATTTAACAGATTAAATATTGTATTATATGCGTTATGACAACTCCGAATCAAAGCCAATTGCTAGAAGCCGGCATCTTAGTGGTGCGTCAAGGCATTGATCCGGCGCTAGCCCGTGATCTTTCGACGGAATGCCAAGAGCTATTTGCTAGCGAAGATGCGACTCGCATCTATAACACAACGGCTGTAGATAGTATTGGAACCGTAGACCACTTTCCGTTATCAACTGCCGTTCTAGACGGTGCAGGACTTATGGCACTTCGCTCGGTCTTGGCCTATAGCCCAAACAATAAGTATGACCCATCCAGGGCGGGTATTAATCGACAAGCGCCGTTTGCATGGCAGCGCTTTCACCCAGATGACCCAATTAGTGTAATTGTGCACGCTAGTGACTGTGGGGCTTTCGATTTTTCGCTGGCTGATTACGATAGAAATTTTGCATATGGCAAAGACAGACCCGACCCACCTGATGTTCTGACGCTTGAGCTGAATGCTGGCGATATAGTTGTTCACACCCGACCATATGTCTTGCACAGGGGCCGAAACCTGGGTGCAGATACGCGCTATACATTGGTCATGAGCGGCCAGTAAAGACAGGTAAAAGTAATTATTGTATAATATCAACTATGACTACAGCAGAACGCAATTTTAGCAATTTTGAACTTGGTGATAATGTGTATGAACTTCAGCAAGGTTTGATTCCGACAATAGCCGACAGGCTAGAAGCGCCAATTGGTCACGAGCCAACCAGTGAAGGCTTGCAGCTGATTATGAATAAGGTCGGAACAAATAAGGTCTTGCGAGACAACGCCGAGATCGAGGCGTTAAGTCGCGACGAAATGGCCGATCTAGTTGATGCTTCGGGCATTCAAGCCCCTTTGGAGCGCAGTTTATGGACGCCCGAAACCCCGGCTGACTGGCAAACGGTTGATGCGGTTGTTCTGATGGGAGGTGTTGCCAACTGGCAGGATAGGGCGGCCGATGCCGTGCCCGCCGAATTCGTTGGCATGCCGGTTTATAACTTGGCGGGAACGCGCGTTATGAATACCGATACAGAAACGACTAACCCAAGCACAAGCCACTTTTATGATGTTTTTGGTCGCTATCCAACCGAGGCAGAGTATGCCGCCAGTATTATCACCCCAGGTTTAGTTGAGCTTGGTTACAATGTTGCCGCCACGGCTTATCCAACTACTAATGGCGATGAGATACTGAGTGAATTTTTTGAAACCAACCCTCAGCTTCTAGAAAAGCGTATTGCCGTGGTGCGGGTCGCCAATGCCGGGGTTACTATGGCCTTACAATTGCGCGCCGCCGCTCAAAAATTCAATCCAGATTTTGATACAGACCGGAATGAGCCACAAACCTTTGTTGTCACCGACACCCTGCCAGTTGCTCGTACCGACGAACAAGACAAAGACTCTAGGCACTATCAAAAGGCCTCGTCGGCACTGCGGCAGCTCGTACTAACGGCCAAGAAACTTCACGAAGCCACTAACGCTGAGTAGAAATAGTTCATTTTGGCTTGACGGGCGTTGTATAATAAATAAAAAGCGCTTGCGCCAAAAACACTAAAACCTTAACAAAACCTTAACAAGCGATATTAACTCATAACAAGGGGGCTCATCATGAGTGCTAAGTATGTAAAAGTATCTGTTAAAGCGTTGTTAGTAAGTGTTCTGACATTAGTTATGGTGCTGACTTTTGTAGCACCGGTTGCGGCCGCTCGGCCAACCGATGACCTGCACTGGTCAACCTGTAGTAACCGAAAAACCGTTAAGACCAAAGCAATTGTTAGTGGTAGTGGTATGAACCACGGCACGCTTTATGTATATAAGTGTAGTAATGGTATATTTGCCCGGACCAGTGTACGTGTAAAGGGGAGTTCTACCGCTGTAATCAGACGATCCTCCCCGAGTAATTACCTGATTGGTCATTCCAATGGCTATCACTCCATGACCAACATGCTCTACCTCAAGGCTGGCGCCTGTTACTACGCCCACGGTTCGGCTGGTGGTGGTAAGGGTTCGACTACGTTCTGTATGTAAGTAGACGCACCACTGGGGGCATGCTAAACTAGAACTGTTAATCAAAAACAAACACTATGAATACACTCGCTCAGGCTCCCGGCCCAGAAGTTGCGGCGTCTCAAGATCGTCAGGCATTACTTACCCAAGCGCAAACGGCTTTGTATGAGCACTATGCCGAGCGCGACGGCATGATTAGCGCCCAGATTGATTACGAAGGTGGTGTGGAGCAGGCCGTCCAGCAAGCGGCCGAACATGTCAGGAATGACCCCGACTTATTGGACGTCCAGTTAACTGGGGTGGTGCAGAGCAGCCTTAGGGAGCTGGAGCGGAGCGATGAGGCCCATATTGCCGACGACTTGCAGTTTACCTGGGATAGCTTTGAGAAGTTGGCGGCCGACGATACATTTAAGAACCACGCCGACGACTATTTGCTAAGCTATCTTGATCACTATCGTGTTTTTATTAAGTCGGTGGATGATCCGCAGGCCGTCTTTGGGCAGCAGCCCGGTCTTAAAAGTGCCCATGTTTTGTATGCGGCGGTGGAGTCGGCCTACCACGGCGATATGGCGCATACCGAGGAGTTACTGGGCCAACTTGATTACGCCCCACATCTGCAAAGTCTGCTGCGCGAACGCTTGGTGGCCGCCCAGAATTACGACCCGCAGGCTGTAAAAGTAAGCGACCAAGAATCGGCTCAGCATCTGCAGAAGTTTGTCGCCCACACCCTGGGCAGCGAAGCTCTACCAGCCGTGCCCGAAAGCGCGGCTGTGGCTGTGAGCATTAATACCACACTCGAAACGGCTGAAGCCTTATTTGATCCGTTTTCGAGTGGACGCTATCTTTCGGTGCATGAACATGACTCGGCTGGCGGCCACGAGGCCACTTGGCGCACCCGGACTCACCGTAACCAGGGTTACCGTCAGCAAAGGCGCAGCCGTGAGGAAAGTTTGGGGCACGAGCACAATATTTTTCTGCCGCCGCCAGTTTACGGTGCCCTAACTGATGAACGTCAGGCCAAAGGCGGGGCTTCGCCTTACGGCGATGTCGTGCTTTACCCAAAGCTCGAAAACCTCGATGCCAAAGGCGCCACTTACACCTGGGGAGATTCGCTTGAGTTTAATCTTGAGCCACCTGAGTACCGCAGTCTCAATGCTCAAGATGCGCGCAAGGCCTATCAGATAATGGCCGCAAATCCGCCGGCTAACTTCTCTGAAGGGATTGGTTACATCGAGGCTCAAATACCCGGCCTGCACATGACCGACCTGGCTAAGATCGATGTAACTTATCGGTTTGATAAATCATCACCGGAATATTTAGAGGATTGCTTAAGAGTGGCCCGCCAGGCCCAGCAGCACGGCGTTGAGTCGGCACTGGTGCTGAGTCAGTCGGATCTAATTAAGGCTGCCGAACAGCGGGGTAAGGAACCTACCGAATATGCTAATTTTCTGGTTGAACAGGCGCACCAACGCTATCCAGACGTACCGGTAGTCATAAAGTAGGCTAATCTTTAGCCTGACACTTGGCGCAGTAGCCCTGGATTTCGAACTGATGGCGGCTGGCCCTAAAATTGTGTTCAGACGCGACTTGCTTTGTAAAATCTTCGAGCTTTGACTCGTTTATTGGTACAACTGTGCCGCAACCCAGGCAGGTAAGGTGGTGATGGTGTCCAGTAAAGGTTTCGGCCAGTTCAATTTTATACTTCCAACCCAAATTGATGCGGTGGACGATTTCGAGTTCTTCGAATAGTTCGATTACTCTATATAGGGTGGCGCGGTCAATTTGGCCAGCCAGCCGTTGATATAACTCCTGCATACTTAAGGCTTCGTGTTTGGTTAGTACTTCGAATACCGCCAAACGGGGCAGGGTGACACTGTTGCCGCTGTTACGTAGGAGCTCCTTAAAATCGTCTAGTTGCGAGGACATGGTTGCAAATATAGCATTAATTGCGACAAATTTGCAAAAGTAATTGGGATTGTATACATTTACGGGTATGGCAAATTACACAATCGTTATTATCTTTTCGCTGGTCGGTGGTTTATTCTCACTACTTGGCGGTTTACTGATCCTGCAAAACAAATCTATCGCCGAGCGCCTGGCCCGTTATGCTGCTCCGTTTGCGGCCGGCGCCATGCTGTCGGCGGTGTTTTTGGACTTGCTTAAAGAAGGTATTGCCGAAGCCAGTGCGGATCAAGTACTATTGTTTGCCTTGGCCGGGGTTATTCTGTTCTTCTTTGCCGAACGCTACATTCGTTGGTTCCACCACCATCATCATCACGAGGGCGAATCGGACCCGGCGATACCACTGATTATCATCGGTGACACGCTACATAACGCCATCGACGGCGTGGTTATTGCGGCTGCCTTTTTGGTGGACGTGCAGGTGGGCATCGTGACTACTTTGGCAGTGGCCGCCCACGAGATCCCGCAAGAAGTGGGGGACTTTGGGTTGCTGCTTAGCAAGGGTTTGTCGCGCAAGCGCGTCTTACTAGTAAATGTGTTCAGCGCCCTAGCCACCACAGTTATGGCGGTGCTAACTTTTGCAATTGGTAGCGAAGAACAATTGCCGATTGGCGTCTTGCTAGGTTTGAGCGCCGGCTTTTTGCTGTACATCGCTACCAGCGACATCATCCCCGACATTCATGCCAACGCCCAGCATAAAAAACTATTCGATGTTCAGCCAGTTCTGTTGCTACTAGGTGCCGTGACGGTTGGGGTGGTAACAGCACTGCTCGGTGTCTAGAACACTTGTAAAAACATTGTAAAAGTAGTATAACAATCTTCATAAGTAAAAGTTGGAGTTTATATGAGACCAGAAGGTTACCAAATGATTGTTGAAGCGCTCGAAGTTTGCGAACCGCCTGTTAACGTCACCCCTGTACCACAGGAAGGTGAGGATATAGTCTACCTGGATGTGAGTGTGCCTAAGGGCCTTTCGGCCACGGCTGTTTTTAATGCCTTGCATGAAGCAAAAATTTTGGCAGATTCTCCCGACCCAGAAGGCCTTGGTGGTGACGGGCTTCCGCAGCTCGAGTACGTTACTACGGTTCGCAATAGTTTGACTTTTCGCGACAACCAAGCTTTGTAAATAGTGCTCCACTAAGCTCAATATCTAGTGCCACTTAGGTATAATGGACTTATGAGCGACAACAAAACCCAGCCGACTAAACAGTCTGTAGCCCAGTTTATTGATGCCGTGGAAGACCCGCAAAAGCGCGCCGACAGCCACCAACTAATCAAGATGATGACCGATATTACTGGTGAGAAACCGGTGATGTGGGGTCCAACCATGATTGGGTTTGGCAGCTACCACTATAAGTATGAATCTGGCCGCGAGGGTGATTTTATGGTGGTGGGATTTTCGCCGCGTAAAGCCGCCCTGGTGCTGTATGGCCTGATTTATTACGATAAAGGCCAAGAATTGCTAAAAGAACTGGGGCCACACAAGGCCGGCAAAGGGTGCTTGTATATTAAGCGCTTGGCCGACATTGACCAGGGGGTACTTGGTGAAATGATTAGGCTATCTTTTAACGCTCCCAAATAGCTCTCTGTTATTAGGTGTTAGATCGTGCTACTGTTTATGTAGTAACTAAAAAATAAACATGACAAATAACAATCTATCGTTCAACTCGAACAAGGAGATATCGACCGGAAGGTCGACCTGGCTGATGCGCTTAGCTTTATTGCTGGGCGTCGTTGGTGTGCTGGTTCCTTCTATGTGGTTATTCCAGAAGTTTATGCAGACCGAGTTTGCCAAGAGTATTACCCAGCGTAGCAATGTCGAATTTGCCGGTTATAACTTTGGTCCGGGTGGTATTAGTAGTAGCGATGGCGGCAGTTCAATCCCGGTTGGTAACGGCTCGTCGGGCGTAAGTGGCCGGCTTCCGGTTGGGAATAGTGGGGGGACGTCAGCTCTGAAGGGTGGGGTCAATTCCAGTCCTGGTACATCAACCGTCTTTAAATCACAGTGTTTGGCGCGTAGTGGACAAAAAGTTATTGTGCCCGGCTTGCAAAAACAAGCTTACGGAAATTACTCGCTGCGGGCCAATACGGTGATTGATGCCTCGTCTGCTCGTTGGGACGGGACTACCAGTAACGGTGTCCCGATAGCTTGGGCAATAATTGTTCAAGGTCTGGGGCCGTCTTGTTGGTACGGTGGTAACTACAATGGTGCCTGGGATGATACCAACCCGGCAGTGACCTGGCAGAACTCTTACCACCATTCCGGTGGTTTGACGATCCGTGTGCCTGACTTCTTGGTCGAAAGCCTACGGGTTAATAACCAAGGCGATGGTGTTAGGATGGAGTCGGCCGGCAGCAACTTCTTTATTAGGGGAGTGCACTTGTCTAATATTCACGATGATTGCATCGAGAATGATTTTTTGCACGCCGGCACTCTCGATGACTCCTTGCTGGATGGTTGCTACGTTGGCTTTAGCGCCGATGATCATACTGCTACTCTGAACGGGTCGGCTAATACTTGGCAGATAACTAACAACTTAGTGTATATAAAGCGCATGAATACTGTTTATACGGGCCCCAAGCCGGCCTCGGGAATGCTATTTAAGGGGTGGTACCGCGCCGGTGTCGGCCCTTCAATAATATTAAAGAACAATATCTTTATGGCTGACGACAAAGCCGGCCTAAGTGTTCATTCTAGTGGGGCAACACTTGGAGTACCGCCCTTGGCCAACTTAAAGAACTGCGAAAACAACATATTTGTCTGGCTCGGCAAAGGTCCGTTTCCCAACGCGCTACCGAGTTGCTTTAGGGTGACAACCGATGCGTCGGTTTGGAATAACGCCGTTGCCCAATGGAAGAACAACCACCCTGGCGCCCGTTAACCGTTGTTTATAACGCTGGTGCTTGCAAACAGACTTCCATGAGCAGAAACTAGATTAATGGCCCGAGAACACGAAGAAAACACCGAATTACCTGGTGTTATTGATCACTGCCGTAAGATATTTGAAGCAGCGGTTAAAAAAACAGCCAGTGGGCGGGATCAATTTATTTGGCCAGTGCGAGGGGAGACAGGCATTATTGAGATGGTCGGCCTGGAACCTCAGGATTACGACAGTGACACTGATCGTTTTGTTATATTTGGGCCTAGCCTTGACCAGCGGCCAGTTTTGGGTATAGCTACAGAAGAAGGTATATTTCCCGAGTACCAAGTTTTTCGGATGAAGCGCCAGCGCGGCGACTGGCGGCTTTTTGAGCTTATTCAAAAACAGGATTTTGCAGCTGCTGACTTGTACGTTGTAACAGCTGAGGGGAATGCCTGGGAGTTTAGTTATGACCACTTTGTACCGGTGAAGCCTGCCGATATGGTGACGTTCGAGGGTACACAGCTGGTTGCATCGGCGCCCGAGTGGATTAAGCTCTAGGAGTTGGCTATAATAGCGCCGTAGATACGCCACCTTAGCTCAGTTGGTAGAGCGACACATTCGTAACGTGTAGGTCAGCAGTTCGATCCTGCTAGGTGGCTCCAAATATCTGGCACTGTCCCAGAGGGACAATGACAGATATTTTAGTCACAGCAGAGAAGAACTTAAGGGCGTAGCCCCAGTTCGAAGACAAGGTGCTGTCGCAGGTGCTTGCACCGAGAAAGCGCCGAAGTCGCAAGCCGAAGGCTTATCCTGCTAGGTGGCTCCAGTATTTAGTAGCTGATTGCAGGCGAGATTAGTATAATGATAGTACGCTTGCTTCCCAAGCAAGAGGCACGAGTTTGATTCTCGTATCTCGCACCAGCTAAAGAACTGTTATGTTCGGTTTAGCTGGGAGAGTAGAGAAATGAGCGTAGCAAGTATTCTCGTATCTCGCACCAGCCTTGTATACTAGTAAGGAATTCATGGACACATCAAAAAAGTATCTACACGATCGATTGGTATTGTTGCTCTTGAGCATCAACGCCTTTATCGCCCTGATCACATCTGTGCTAATTTTGTTGCGCCTCGACACCAGCCGCAGCGACGGCTACTTTGTGCAGTACCGTGAGAACCTGGGCCTTAACGCCTACCAGCTCGGCGGCTACGCTTCGCTGTTAGCCTTTATCGCCTTTGCTATCTTTGTGTTAGTGTTTCACACTGTGATTAGCCACCGGGTTTTCCCGCAGCGCCGTGATGTCGCCGTGGTGGTACTGGGCTTTGGCACCTTGCTACTGGCGTTAACGCTGATTGTTAGTAATGCCTTACTCGTCTTACGCTAGATGAAAAACATCGAAATACCCTATAAAGAAGACCGCAGCCGCCGTTATTTGTTCTTCGAAAAGCTACCCGGCATGCTCAGCTGGAGCATCTTGTTGTTGCCATTTGTATTGAGCGCCTTTTGGCCGATTGCGTTGGTGTATGGGTTGATAGTTTATCTGTTAATCTGGTTTGCCAAGGCCGTTGGCATGAACGTGCGAGTGATCGAAGGCTGGCGCAAACTCAAGCAGCATCAAAAGCTTGATTGGGCACGGCTATTAAAAGAACTTGAGGCTGGCGAGGTGACTGACCCGGGTGCCCAGCGCCCCAAGTGGCACTACGACAATCTGTTACGTACCCAAGTTCAGCCACTTAAAATCAAGCCCAGCGAAGTTGTAAATGCTATTATCATTGCTTCGTACAACGAAGGCGCCGAGGTTTTGGAGCCAACTATTCAGTCGGTGCTTAATTCTGATTACGATATGAAGCAGGTGATTCTGGTATTTGCCTATGAGGCACGAGATGGCGCTCAATCGGAACCGGCCGTTCAAGCCATGGTTAAAAAGTACGGTGATCGATTTATGCATACCATGGCCATTAAGCATCCGCTAACTCCTGGCGAAGTCCGCGGCAAGGGTGGCAACATTAACTACGCCGGTAAAGCCTTGCTTAAATACGTTACCGAACAAAAAATTGATCCGCTGCGTGTTAACGTTACGACGCTGGACTCTGATAACCGACCGCATCCGGGCTATTTATCGGCTTTAAGCTACACCTACTGTGCTTCACCCGATCCGGTTCACACGTCGTACCAACCGGTCGCTTTGTATACCCAAAATATCTGGGACGTGCCGGCGCCGATGCGGGTAATTGCCACTGGTAACTCGTTCTTTCAGGTGGTGGCTTCGATGCGCTTGCATGCCTTGCGTAACTTTTCGGCCCACGCTCAACCGCTGGCCGGGCTAATTGAAACCAACTTTTGGAGCGCCCGTACCATTGTAGAAGATGGTCATCAGTTCTGGCGCAGCTATTTTGCCTTTGATGGCCGTTACGAAGTCTACCCAATCTATGTGCCGATTTACCAAGACGCCGTTCTATCGGCGACTTATCGGCGAACCCTAAAGGCTCAGTTTATCCAGTTGCGCCGTTGGGCCTGGGGTTGTAGTGACATTGCCTACGTGGCCGAAATGGGTTTTTTCCGCAAGAACAAGTTAAAGAAGGGTGATCTGTTCGCCAAATTCTGGCGCTTATTCGAGGGTCATATTAGTTGGGCAACGGCCGCGCTACTAGTGGCTGGTACGGCCTTTATACCGTCGCTGTTCCATCCTGATAGCTATGCTGCCAATCAGTTGCCAATTGTGGCTAGTCGCATCGAAACCGTGGCTCTAACCGGAATTGTCATCACCTTCTTCTTAAGTATTCTGTTGCTGCCGCCCAAACCAGCTCGCTATAAGCGTCGCCGCCACATCTTTATGACGTTGCAGTGGGTGTTTCTACCGTTTACCACCATTATCTATAACGGTCTGTCTGGCTTGGTGGCACAAACTCGCTTGATGTTTGGTCGTTACTTAGATACCTTTGACGTCACCGAAAAAGCCGTTAAGGGTGATAAGCCCGAATAATTTTGCTTAATCGCCCTGGCGATGTACACTTGTTTCAATGTCCGAGATACAAGCTGTACCGGTCGAACAAATTTACCGCCAAATTGTCGACTTTTGTATCTCCGAAAAAGCTGAAATTGAACCTGGCGCTCAAGTGACTTTAGAGATGTTGCCCTCAGGTGTGCACACTCGAATCGAAGCCGCCCGCTTAGCGGCTGGTGCGGTTGTCGAATCGTTTGTACAGTTGCGTGATGGTGTTAGTGTTGGCGAGGGCGCACACATAAGATACCGAGCTATTATCGGTGAAGAAGCCATAATTGGCAGTGGCGCTGAGGTTGGTATTAATACGCACATTGAACCACGGGTTGATGTTCCGCCGCATATTCCAGTAGGTGATTTCTCGCACGTATGCGAAGGTGCAGTGCTTGGATATGGCGCCGATATAAGGCCAAGATCGTTTATTGGCGCAGGCGTATATGTGAACGGAATGGTTGGCCCGGGCGCAACTATGCGTTTGGCGTCACCGGAAGTTACCTAACTGCCAGGGTGATAAGCCCGATACGCTGTAGCGGCGGCTTTGTCGAAATTTGCTAGAACTTGCTGAGCGGTTTCTACTACCGCTTGGCGTGACCAGCCGGCAGCCTTGATTTGGGGGAGTAATTTGGCGATTACCGTGTCGGTGAGGTCGAGCGCCTCTGTTAGGGCGTGAGGGCGATGTTTGAGGCTGTCGTACAAGCTCTGTAGCAGGTGTTGACGGTTAAAGGGGTGTATTGACCCATCTTTGGCAATGAAACTGGCTGACACGGCCAGATCAACCTGTTCCTGGGTGGTGAAGAGCTGGTTACAGGCGGTGCAGCGGTGGCGCCGCCAGGTGGCGTGCGTTCGCCTTTGAGCCCGCGAGTTAATTATCTTTGTTTTTTGCCCACAATATATACAAACCATGACTACATATTGTCATAACGCTGTAGAAAATGCTAGTGGATAAACCCTGGAAAACTGAGCAAAACTTTAAATTCGAATATCTAAATACTAAAAAAGCCGCAGTAATTGCAGCTTCTTTAGAATTTCTGTATTAGAAATTAGAACTTATTTGCTAACCAGTACGACGCGGTTGCGTCGGATACGGTGATGAGTTGGTTTAATGAAAGTTAGTTCTTCGTAGAACAACTTAAAATTCTCGAGCGAACTCGAAGGGGTGGTACTCACACACAAGCCTCGTTTAACCCGGTTATGTTAACACAAACGAGCAATCGTGTCAATGTTACGACCCCTGTTTTGCATATTCTACAACAGCGCTGTAACTGATGGCAGGGCGCCGGAGAAGTCCTGAGCCAGGCTGTTGAGCAGGTTTTGGTTCTCTACCGAAAGGCCTTTGGCACAGGGGCCGGTCGGTAAGGTGTAGGCAAAGTAGTAGCTATCATATTGCTTAAGAAGGGCGCCGCGTGAGGGGTTAGCCGGGCCGGGGTAACTGCCGGGTCCGCGGGTAACGGTTTGAAAAGCGCCCGAGCCTTGGTCGGCGGCGCAGCTGGGCACGCGGCCGGCCAGCGTTTTGGTTGAAAAAGTAACTTCGGTGGCGCCACCGGCTACCGGCTTAAGCGCGTAGGTTAGATCCTTCAAGGAATCGGGAACAGTTAATTGCATACCAACAGAGGTGATCTTAACGATATTTGTCGACGCTGCCGTACCAGTAGTAGTCCCGCCGTTAGCACCACCGGGAATGCCGCCCGGCGAGGTGCTGGTTCCGGTTGATGTAGTGGCGGTGGAAGATTCGGTCGAGGCTGGTTGGGAAGTTGGGCGCTGCGTAAACACATACACCCCAATACCGCCAATCAGCAAGATTACGCCAATCAGTAACAGGCCAAGGCTGCCGAACCCCTGTTGATTGCCAGAATAACCAGAACTACTAGACATATAAACCTTTCTTCTGTAGTTAGCATAAGCGGGGATATACTTTTTGACAAGAATCGTTGCTATAATGTTTATGGTAATGACTAGAGGCAGGCCCTTCAAGGGTTATGCGATGTAGTAGCAAAAAGAGGTGGGTTACGAACAAACATGGCAGATAAGGACATATCAACCGCTCAACCTTCTAACGAGAAAGAGCCAATTGATGTAGCAACAAGCAGTGGGGCGGTCGATGACGAACGCCTGGCTAAGATATTGTCCGAAGGCAATTATGTCACCGAGGCCGACCTCAACAACGCCCGCAGTTACTGCGCCACGCACCACATAACGCTGTTTAACTACTTTCTAAACCAAAATATTATTGCCTACGACTTGCTGGGGCCGGCTCTGGCCAAGTACTACAGTGTCGAGTATGCCGATCTCGACATCTATCAGCCCAGCAAAGAGCACATCAGTTTAATTCCAGCTGACATTGGTCAGGCCTACCGCGTGGTGGTTTATCAAAAGCAGGGTGATGTGGTTACGCTGGCTACTGACGACCCCAATAAGCCTGGCCTGAAAGAGGCGCTGGAGAAAGTGTTCTTGCCGCCAATTAAGCTCAAGATCTACTACGCCTTGCCGGACGAGCTTAACGAGGCCTTGATTCACTATCGCAAGCCGTTGGTAACGCGCTTTAACCAGATTATTCAACAGCAGAACCGGGTCGCCCCGGAAATTATTGATGAAATTATCAAAGACGCCGCCGCTTACAAGGTGTCGGACATTCACTTTGAGCCCCAGGAATCGATTGTTGTTATCCGTTTTCGCATCGACGGCGTTCTGCACGAAGCCGGTCAGTTGCCCAAGCAATACTACGATAACATTTTGAACCGCCTTAAGGTTCAATCTCATATGCGGATTGACGAACACAACGTCAGCCAGGACGGTGCTATCCGTTACGAGGTCGACGGCAAGCCGGTCAACGTCCGTATTTCGGTGGTGCCAACCCTGGATGGCGAAAAAGTCGCGCTGCGTCTGCTGGCCGAGTATTCCAAGGGTTTGAATGTGAAGGGTTTGGGGTTGAGCCGCAAAGACAAAGAGATTTTTGACCGTCAGATTCACCGTCCCTACGGCATGATTATGACCACTGGCCCAACTGGTTCGGGTAAGACCACCACGCTGTATTCACTGTTAAAAATGATTAATAACCCCGAGATTAACATCACCACCATCGAAGACCCGGTTGAATACAAAATTGTGGGCGTTAACCAGATTCAGGTCAACAACCTGACGGGACTGACTTTTACCGATGGCCTGCGCTCGATTGTCCGCCAAGATCCGGATGTCATCTTGGTAGGAGAAATTCGTGATGAAGAGACTGCCAAGTTGGCCGTTAACGCCGCCTTAACCGGCCACTTACTGTTTTCGACCTTTCACGCCAACGACGCTGCCTCGGCCATCCCGCGTTTGCTCGATATGGGCGTCGAACCCTTCCTGCTGGCCAGTACTTTGAACCTGGTGATTGCGCAACGCTTGGTGCGCATGATCCACCCTCTATGTCGAATGAGCTATCAAATTAAGATCGAAGACCTAGCCAAGACCATGCCTCACGCCGAACAACACTTTGCCGGCCCGATTGTAACCCTTTATCAGGGGAAGGGCTGTGAGTCGTGTAACTTTACCGGTTACCACGGTCGGACGGCGATATTTGAGTTGGTAAATATGACGCCGGCCATGCAAGAACTGGTTTTGAAGAACCCGTCGACGGCCCAAATTGCCGAGCTGTCCCATAAACAGGGCGATCACACCTTGTTTGCGGACGGTATCGAAAAAGTCCAACGCGGCGTTACTACCATAACCGAGCTACAACGTGTAGCCGAGCCAAAATGAGCGGCGACTTACGTAGTCTTGAGCACCGCGCTCGCGTGGTGGCCAAGCCCATCGATGATGTTAACGGCAGCAGTATGGCCGTACCCAAACCACCGCCGTTGTCGACCTCTCCAAAAATAAAAATCACGCCCACCGCCGGTATGGAAGCACCGGTTAGTAAGCAGCCGGTCGAGCCGTCACGGGCCATTAACCCGTTTGCTCAAGCTGCCCCCAGCGCCAGTGCGCCTGCCGAAGGCCCGGCCGAAAAAGTCAAACGTAAACATACCAAAAAGAAGGCCTTTGGTGGCATCAACCGTGATACTAGCGAATATATCATCGAAAGTTTGAGTATGTTGTTGTTAGCTGGGGTGACTGTGGGGGAAGCGATTGACTCAATTGCCAAAGAAATTCCCCAAAAAGGCCCTCGTGAAACCATGATGCGCATGAAAGACAGTATTGACGAAGGTGTACCGTTCGCCCGCGCCCTAGAAGAAACCGGGCTGTTTAATACGTCGGTTATCACCCTGATTGAGGTTGGTGAATCGACCGGTAAACTGCCGGAAAACCTGAAGGTGGTAGCGGCTCAAATGCACAAGAATAACACCATGAACGCCAAGATTAAGTCGGCCATGTTGTATCCGGCCTTTTTGGTGACATTACTATTTGTAGTTGGAACCGGCATCGGGGTCTTCCTGCTGCCTAAATTGCTGAATATTATCACCGGCTTGCAGATCGAAGTCGGCGCCATGACCAAAATATTGATTGTAGTCGGTACTTGGTTTGGAAAATACGGTCTAATTTTTGCGGCCGGTACGGTGATATCGGTTATTTTTCTGTCCATCTTGATAAAAAAATCGTCGGCAGCACGGGGTGCGGCCGAAGTAGTGCTGTACCGCATTCCGGGTATAAAGAAGCTATTATTCGAGACCGAAATGGCTCGGTTTGGCTTTGTGCTGGGGACGTTACTGGACGCCGGCTTGCCAGTAGTCACGGCGCTGGATTCATTGGCGGCATCGATGTCGACCAAGCGATACGCCCGCTTTGCGGCCGAGATTGCCCGCCGGGTTGATGAAGGCGACTCTTTTGACAAAATCCTATCGGATAAGAAGTATCGATCGTTATTGCCGGGTACGATCACGCAGGTGGTGGTTAGTGCCGAAAAGTCGGGTAACTTGTCCTCCAGCCTGTTAAAAATCGGTAATAACTACGAAGACAAAGCCGACCTAACGGCTCATAACCTCGAAACTTTGCTGGAACCGATTGTCTTGGTGTTGATTGCGGCCGCCGTATTGTTTGTGGCCATGGCCGTCTTCTTGCCAATCTATAGTTTAATCGGGAATTTGAACGGTGCGTAGGCTAGGGCAGAAGGGCTTCACCTTGCCCGAAATGCTGCTGGTGGTGGCGATCATCACCGTCATAACAGCCATCGGTACGCCGCTGTATCTGTCGCTTAGTAATAGTAATCAGCTCGATGCTGCTACCAGCTTGCTGGCTCAAGATTTATATCAGGCTCAGTCTTACAGTCGCAACCGTGCCCAGGATAGCCAGTGGGGAGTGGCCATTAATGGTCAGTCTATCGTACTATTCAGCGGCGCCAGTTACGCTACCCGTGACCCCAATAATGACGTGGTTTACGCTGTGCCCAGTGGCATTGCAATCGGGGGCCTGACGCAGATTGTGTATAGCAAACTGTATGGTCTGCCCACCAGTACCGGCTCGTTTACGCTCACTGGGGCTGGCAAAACCAACACCATCACCGTTAACAACAAGGGAATGGTGGAGTACTAGGCATGAAAATTCTACATTCTAAATTATCAAAACCTAAAAGGCTTAGAGGATCCAAGGGTGTGCTATTGGTTGAGATTTTGCTGGCAGTGGCCATCTTTGGGATGATTAGCCTAATTGTGTTATCGGCTTTCATTTATGGTCGGGAAAGTACGGCAATTGGCGGTGATAACAGCCGTGCGGCCCAGGTTTCGAATACGGCCGTCGAAGCCCTTAAGAACATTGCCCAAAGCTCCTACGCCAACCTCAATAACTATAATAACGGCACAACTTATTACTTGAATGCTTCGGGCAGCCAGTGGGCAATTAGTAGTACGCCAACGACCATTAATAGTATTTTTACCCCCTCGCTAGTGTTTGGCCCCGGGCCCAACAACAGCCGTCAGGTGACAGTGACGGTGAGTTGGCAGATTAACTCGCAACGGCAAGGTCAGGTTGCTACCACGACCTATTTATCGAACTGGCAGACATCAACCAATGCTTCAATTAAAACTGGCTTGTTAGTTTATGCCAACGGCGGTACCACCACTAGCTTGATTAACTATCGGTTGCTACAGTCGGATGGCTTATGGACATCGCCGCAATCGCTGCCCAGTGTTGGCGCCAGTAACCGAGTAGCCCGGTCAGTTAAGGTTTATTCGGCGCAGTCGGGCACCAACAAAATGGTAATCGCGCGATTCTTTAACGGGACGACTCAGTATTTGTATGGTTTCCCCTGGAATGGCAATGCTTGGTTAACGCCCCAGTTGTTAGATAGTTGGAATTCTTCGTCAGCGCTTGATTCGGGTAACTTTAGCGGTACCTATTTAGCCAACGGTACTTTTGTTGGTACTTATAGCGATAATACCAACACTCCCAAGTTTCATACCTATA
>JAUPVS010000009.1 GCA_030916945.1 Patescibacteria group bacterium | reverse complement strand
TTGGCTCACTGGTCTCGGCTGTAGTAGTTATTATGATCGGTAACCGAATTACCAACCAGCATTTCAAAGACCGCATCAGTAAGCGGCGGGTTGGCAAGAAGATTGTTACCACTTTTGACGAAGGCCGGGACAATAAAAACGTCGTTAAAGCTGGCGGCCTCATCAATCGACATGGACTTAAGATATTTTCGTTGCTCTGCCCGATATTTCCGGGCGTGTTAATTTCTACCGTTACGGTCTATATTCTTAATCTAGATAAACGAACCTATTCCAGGTGGATGTTTGCCGGTGTAGTGTTTGTCAGCGGCGCCTACGTATTTGGATTTTGGTGGCTATTCGTAAAGTAATTCTTTATCGAGTTCGCTCAGCCACAAAGTTAACGGTGGCTTCCAGCGCGTTCTGACCATCTTGGTTGGTAAGATTGAACTGATACTCGTGTGGCAAGGCCGGCTTGTGGTCGTCGGCATAAAATAGCGCTGTGACCGGCACACCCAAAGATTGTAACTTGGTGGCAAACGGCATCGATTGAGCTTTAGTTAAAGGGTCGCCATTACCGCCACTAATGTAGGTCGGCGGAAAGTCCTTAGTAACGTGGTAGTAGGCCGACATCTGTTTAATAACCGGGTCGTTGCCGTCTTTAGTACCACTGTAGGCCCAGACCGAAACATCCTCTCCCCAACCGACTATCTTAGGCAAAGTTGGGTTCGGTTGGGTCAGGCCCTCCATCTGGTAAATACCGCAGTTCAAGACGACACCCTTAAGTTGCTGCGGCAGTAACGCTGGCTGCACACCTACCTCAGCGGCATAATCCTGGTTGGTAATGAGCGCTGCCATCTGGCTGGACAGTTGAGCCCCGGCCGAATCACCAGCCAGGATGATTTTACTGGTGTCAGCGTAAAACTTTTGAGCGTTGGCCAGCACATAGGCATGGGCATCATTTAACTCATGCACCGGTTTGGGGTAGCGACTGCCTGGTGCCAAAGAATAGTTGGGGGCGACGACTATATAACCGCGAGCAGCCAACAGTTTGTAGTACGGAGCGGCGTCACGTTTGTTGCCAGCCAACCACGCCCCACCATGTGTCCAGATAATCACCGGTAGACGTTGATGACTACCTTCGATGCTTTTAGGATAGTACACGTCCAGCAAGGCGTCTTTGTTACCGGACTGATACTGCTGGTTACTAACTGTCGCTACGGCCGTGCTGGGCTCAAACGGCAGCAGGCGTTTGTGTGATTTACTACCATTCATGGTAAAGACAGCCCGGATAACCATGGCACCGGGGAAAGGACTTAGCTTGAACAGGAAGGCCGTGATGACGAGTAGCCCGGCCATAACAGCGGCTATCCAGAGCAGTACTGTTTTACGCTTCATTAGCTTCAGTATAGCAAAATGTTTATGTTTATCAGATATCACAGCTGGGTTGTGATGGCTGTCACAGCTAGGCTATAATAACCGGCTCAAACTATAGATGGAGGAATTATCATGTACGCTACCAACCATGTACCAGTTATCGACCTCAGCCAGTCAACCACCGGTTGTTGCACCCTAATCAATCCGAGTGAGTGGGATGAGCAAACTTTTAATTTTGACAATAAGCTGTTCGCTACGGCGACGGTACGAAGTTTTCTACACGTGCCACTTAACATGGGATCGGTCATGAAGAAGGCTCAAGCCAAAATTTCGGCAGCCGGTGCCACGGTTGATGACTTTTTAATCTTGAGCGAAGAAGTTTCACCTTGGAAGAGCCAGCAATATTTAGCCGTCAGCAAAGATGTCCCCGGACTCGACTCGGTCCGCTTGACTGGTACTTACATGACCAAGGTTTTCGAAGGACCGTACAAGGATGCCAAGGCCTGGCATGCCGACTTAATGAACTATGTTACCGTCCAAGGCGAACAAGCCTTAAACAGCTATTTCTTCTATACAACTTGTCCTAAGTGCGCCAAGACCTACGGTAAGAATTACGTTGTTGGCTTTGCTAAGATAGCCTAATCAAGCTGGTTTAGTAATCGTCTTGGTTTCTTATTTTTTCTTGGATCTCGTGCAGGCTGTGCTTCTTCTTATCGCCCGGGTAACTAAACATGACGCTTCGTCCATCTGGCAAAAGAACTTCTTCGGTTAGAGCCAAAATGTGAGCGTCACTAAAGTGGCTGGCAATTGGCTTCCCCCTTTGATATTTGAGGTGAATGCGTCCACCGGCAACTTCAATAACCTCTGGAGCATCAGCAATTATCTGCTCCCTTCTGTATGGCGGTACAAAGTCATCGAGCGATAGTTTCCGTTCCGGATCGTGCAACATGGCCCGCAGATTATCTTCGACCTCAGCCGGATGAGTTACATCAGCCGGAGCGGCTTCGTGGATTAGAGCGATTATTTGGTCGTGGGTTAGTTTAGGCACATGATCCTTGGCAATTCGGCTCAGGTGCTCCAGCTCTTTTTTAGTAGCTCGGAGTTCTTTTTGGGCACTACCGGGGTTGCTAAGGACGTGCTCAATTATGGCATGACGCAAAGCCGGTGACGGTTCGGGTGTGCGCTCTTCGACCACACCTAGGTCGATGCCAAACAGCATATGTCGAAAGCGCTCCACGTACGTTCCCGTTCCATCATGCATATAGTAGCCTTGCGATTCTTGCGTAACGCTAGCTGCTGCAATTCTGCCTAACTCGTAGCTCGTCACAACCGTTACATTTTCGACGAAATGACGTAACTCAGATTGATCTCGCGACTCGACGGCATAAGGGTCGCCAACGACCCAGTCTGGCGCGCCACCCGCAACCGTAACTATACTGCGCTTACTTAAAGTACGGCGTGTGGGCCACGGATTAAAGGCATGCACATAATCACCATCGCCATCATGTTTATAAATTGAAGTAACAAAACCGGAGCCAGCACAGATTTTTACATCCTCACGGGTGCGCTCGTCTGGTGGTTCCAAAATTTGGCGTTCGGCACGCGCTAATCGTGTCACCTTGTAATATATCTCGCGGGCGCGTTTTACGTTGTCGATATCTAGATCATTGTCTTTAAGCTGAGTATCTGTCATGGTCTGCGCAGCCACAAACAAATCTAGCTGAACAAGCAAGTCAGATGCTTTTTCACTGGTAAGCTCTCTCCAGCGCTGACCAGCTTCGTGACCAAAGTACTGCAGCCCACCAGCTTCTTTGGCAGCGACAATGGCAGCAAGACAGGCACGAGTCTCTTCTTGATAACGCTGAGCTTCGACCATAATGCGGGCCGACGATGTGCACAACGGGTAAAGATTCATTTCTGAGCCTAGATAGGTAATCTGAACGTCGTCATCCAAGGCACCCAAAAGACGTAAATTGTGCTCGGCTAGCTCAATAGTATGTTTGGTAACATCATGGTACATATCAAATTCAGCGATATCTAGATCAACCTCTCCGAGTCGTAGCATATGGCGCGACACATCGGTTCGTCGTATCTCAGACGTCGGAAAGCGCTCGCGCTTATTAAACATAACGTGCGGCGTCGACTTATCCATGGCTGTTAATACGTAAAAACCATCACCGACTCGACCGGTTCGGCCAGCCCGCTGCTCACAATCGGCCTGCGAGATGGGCACTAGGCGTAAACTAGGTGTGCCTTCGTGGTCAATCTCCATCCGACGCTGGTAACCACTGTCGACTACGTATTTAATATCGGAGATTGTCAGACTGGTTTGAGCAACCTCGGTCGCTACAACAATCTTTATGTATCCTGGGTATTCGGCCAGAGCAGCCTGTTGCTCTTCTTGAGAAAGTTTGGCGTGGAGCGGGAATATCTTTACCTTATCAATTAAGTTTTTGGGCAGGCGTGCCCTTACGTTATCCATTGCCTCTTGGATCTCGCGTTTACCGGGTTCAAATACTAAAATACCAGTTGAATCAGCTGGTAGTTCGGCCTCTTCATTGGGTATGCTGTTGACGATTTTTATAACCTCATCAACGACTGTTGATTCTGGTCGCTCAACTTTTTCGACATGATGGTTGCGGCCAGGAATTTCGATAATTGGCGGGCGTCGGTGACTAACTTCTTCGTAATAGTCGGACAGATGTTCGGCATCCATGGTAGCGCTCATAATGACGACGCGCAGGCCTGGGTTTTGCTTAATAGCCCGTTTAGTCCAAGCCACCAACACTTCTATGTTCGTGTTCCACTCATGAACTTCATCAATAACCAAAACGTCACCCGTACCGAAACCTTTGTCATGAAGCTCTTTTACCAGCTGTAAACCATCGGTGACAACTTTAATTCGCGCGTACTCCGGCCCATCACGTTCACCGGCGGTCTGAAAGCTCACTAAATCTTGACCGCCCAATTCGCCATGAACCAGGCTGACCTCTTCGCGGATGCGCGTAGCTACGTTGCGAGCGGCCGCGCGACGCGGTTGCGTAACATAGACCGTGTCATATCCGGCTTCAAATAGGTATTGAGGGACTTGGGTACTTTTGCCGGCTCCGGTTTCGGCAACAATAATGGTTACCGGGTTATCGGCGACAACATCAACAATACGATCCTTAAAGTTGGCGACCGGTAGTTCGGGGTTACCAAGCGGCTCCAGTCTCTCGGGAGGGTAGGCAAAATGCGAGCCATGCTCGGCCAAAGCTACTCCGGTAGCCACTCCCGTAGCCTCATCCCAGCCACCATGGTGGTCAATTTCTCGAGCTAAATCGAAAGAATCCGAGGCCATGCATACCCTTCTCCCACATTTAGTCGTATCATACCATAAAAAGAATGGTATTTTCTAACTATCCGTCGGTTGGTTGGCCGCCGTTGATGTCGAGAGTTTTGTAGGGTGCGTTAGTACAGTAGTCGCTGACAATTTTGGGTTTGGCGGGGTTCAAAACCACCAGCGAAAGTTGGTTAGCTTTGGCGGCATCAGCCCCCGGTAGCATGTCGAACCAGCAAACACCGAACCACTCTAGCGACTGGTACTGGTTATGTAGCTTAGCCCAGTCTGAATTCTTAGAGATTTCATTGGGCTGGCGGTAGTCGTAAACACCAAAATCGAAGCCGATGTTCTGGTTGGCCGGAAAACCGACTTTGGTGGCCACAACATCACCCGCCTTAAACTTGGTGCGCTCAAATTTAATGTTCGGGTCAGTGCGGGTATCGTCTTTTTTTGGCTGTGGTGTGGTATCGGCAACTTTTTGGAAGGCTGGCGTTAGTGTGTAGAGGTGGTCAAAACGGAAGGCAATGCCACAATCGGTTTCGAAGGTTAGCAGATACTGCAGGGTAGACGGATTGCCTTCGTAGTAGCGCGTCAGGCCAACCAAGGTAGCATCGGTCGGCATCTTAACTGTTATGTCGCCACTGGGTGTTCCGTCGGCTCGAAAGGCACCATGCGGCTTATAGCTAAAGCCTCTGTACGAGCCCGGCATGGCAATAACATTAACCAGCGACAGGTCAACTGGTGAATTTTCGAAGGTATAGGGCGACTTGCAGTCGGGCGCCTTGCCGTTTTCGACGAACCACTTGTTGTCTTTTTCGTTATAGGCCCACTTGACGTCGGCGCTATTCTGGCCGGACTTGCCGTCCTTATTGGCCTTGCTGCCAAGCACTTTGTAACCAACAAAACCGATGGCAGCCAGCACTACAATAACAATTAGTAACTCGACGACATGAAAGCCGTCTTGGGTAAGTTTCTTTTTAGTCATACCTAGAAGTTTACTGCTTGACCAGTCCTTCAGCAATAGTGCTTATGCTTGAGGCGGTAAATCGGGGCCATAAAGATCCCAGTAGATGCCGGCCACTTCTGGCGGTATGCCTGGTTGGGACAGTTCCTCGGCCAAACGCTTAGCGCAAGCGACCTCGGCTTGAGTGCCAGCCAAGCTAGGCTCCTCTTTGGCAAAGTCAAGGTTCTGAGCAGCCCCAGATAAACCGGCACAGGCTCGGGTAAGCTGATCAAAATGCGCAGCCCTAGCATCGGCATCGCCTTGCACAGTGTCGGCTCGACCGTGCAAAAACTCTTCATAAAGCCCAATCGCCTTCATAAAGCGCGGCTGGTCTTTTTCGACGCTGGCTTCATGGTCTGGATTGCCAAGGTTATCAATAGTCATATGAACAAATTATACAACAAAAAGCTCGTCTAGTATCGATACGTAGCCGGGTGCGGCTCGACCCAGCGGAGGCGCTTGTAGGCCATTGTTTCAACGACATCATCGGGTACCTGAAAATCCGCAGGGTAAAGACGATTAATAGGGTTTGGTTTTCTGGCACAAATAATGCCGTAAAGTGAAGTTACAATAAGTGCTTCGGTATCATCGACTTCGTGCCCCACATCATCTCTTCCTTCATGCGAAAGCCTTGTTTTCGGAAATCTAACCCGCCATCCTGCAACCTGTTCGGTAGGTATGATCCTGTCTCTGAAATAAGTTCTTCTAAAATCTCTAGGAATTGCCTCTGGCTCAGCCCCAATAGCCAATTCTGAAGCAACTAAACCGGCAATTCTACGACGACATTCGGTATGCATAAACGCCGCATCGCGTAACAGAATACCTCTGGTTTGGAACTCTTCAAATCGTTGTTCAGCAAAGGTCTTAGTAAATTGTTGCTGCTGTTGACTGGCGGCTTCTCGCCTTCGCTCCTCATTAGCAGCCATCTGAAGGGCAATTAGTCGCTCCATGTCACTCATAAGTATATAGTAAACTATACCTTCAAATTTGCAAGTTCTCCGATAGATAACACTCTTTTTGGTTTGCTATACTAAAATCAACATGGAAGAAACAAACAACACTCAGCCCACTCAAGAACCTGCCAATCAACCAGCGACACCACCGCCACCACCACCCGTAGCACCGGCACCCACGACACCAACTCCGCAACCGGCCAACAACAACGACACCTACGTTCTAGCCGTTTCCGACTTTGGTTTATTTGGTAAGAATGCCTATGCCAATACCATCACCAACAAGCCAGTGGCATTGGCGTTGTTGGCGTCGGGTAAAATTATCGCTTTTAATGGCAAAGGCGAAACCACCGAAGAGTTTATGGCTAGCGCGATGGTAGAAGAAAAGCAGAAGCCCGGCGTAATGAGCAGTCAGGTAACCAAACTAATGGTTAACAATGAACCGAGGGCTTTCGTCGGCGACAGCTTTATGCGCAAAGCCAAAGAAGCCCATAAAGTTCTGGCCCAAAAGCACCCCGAATACCAGTTCGCGCCTATCTGTGAGCTAGGCTTGATGTTTTTTGTGTTCCTGGAGGGCTTTAATCAAGACCCAGTCAAGACCACCCAAGAAGTCAAAAATGTTAAGCCCGAAGATTTAGAACCCGAAAAGGTCAACCTTGCTACCATCCAAAAGGATACTGGTTTAGACCTTTCTTTCTTTGGCATGTTGTTTGGCCCGGAGCACAAAACTAGGTCACTGATTATCGCCATTATTGGTGTGCCGATCTTACTGTTTTTCGGCGTCGCTTTCTATAACCGCTCAAGCGGGCCTAATCTGGCGGCCATGCAAGCCTACGACCTAAAAGTTAAAAGCGCTAAGGTCGACACCGGTTTCCGCCAGACTACCAGTTTGCTGATCTATACTGAACCGCCGCTGGGCGTACGTTGCGAGAGTGTAGTATTGCAAACACCCCTACTGGCCTACCGCGACGAGGCCTCTCGGCCTAAAGCCGGCGACACCATTAAAGTCTATATAGAGCCCACCGCCAGCTGTACTAGAAATGGCCTGTACCTAAGCGGCTACACCGAAAAGAATAGCACCGAGAGCTCATTGGATAGCATCACGAATATTATGCTGATTAGCGCCGCTTTGTTTAGTGCGCTTGTATTGCTGTTTGGAGCCATCTACTCGTCTAGCCAGTCGGTGAGGGAATTCTATTTATCGCACTCCTACATCGGCAAGTTCATAGCCATACTCTTCTTTGGCTGGATAGCAATCAGTTTTGGAATGCGCATCCTCGACTTCAGCTCGCTGGGCTGGTGGTCGGCCGTCTGGCCTTTCCTGCTAGCCATTGCCTTCTACCTTTTACGCCGCCGGCGCTAGCTCGCAGACTTAAGTCTATGTTTGTGTCTTGCCGCTTTCGATTGTATAATAAACTATACTTATTACTACAGGAGTCCTTCCATAATGCAAAATAACGAATATCAACCGGGAAGAAGTGAAAGACTTATAACTCGCGCCCGGGCAGCAACCTTCGGTTTTGTGCTTGCATGTATGGGAACAGCCTTCGCTACACAGGGCGCTATTCAGGCTAATCGCTACGACGACCGGCCGCCCGATGAAGCTACTATATATCACAACGCAATGGGCCATCCCGGCACAGCAACAAATGGTGAACTACATGCTTACGGCGAAAAGAACATTGATGTAGGCCTAACTCTTGCCGGCGCAGGCCTTATTATTGTCATAGGGTCACGGCTTTTGCCGGGTCAACGCGAGTTATAATGTACTAATGTTCGAAGATTTAATTCAACAAATTGATAAAAAGACCGCGACTGAGCCGTTGGTCATTGTAGGCATTTCTGGCTTTGCCGGTTCTGGTAAAACCCACCTCGCAAACAGGCTAGCCAATCACTACGGTAATAGCGAAAACCAAGTAATTCATCTCGATAACATCTATTCTCCACTGCCGCGAGGCAACGGTTTGTTCGACGACTACGACTGGAATCTGCTTGGTCAAATCATAAATAGCGCCAGGAACGGCAACGACCTGGACTATCAAGGAGTCGACTACACTGGCAAGGCTTTGCCGCAACGCTTCAAAGCGATTCTACCTAAGGTTCTGGCCGTTGAAGGTATTCGCTTATACCGTCCTAGCACCGTGGAACATTTTGACATTAGTGTCTGGGTTAACTGCCCTCCAGAGCTAGCCCTGCAGCGAGCCAAAGCAAGAGACTTACAACAAGGTCATGACGATGGGTACATGAAGCGCTGGGATACAGAATGGGGACCACTAAATCAGCAGTATTTTGACCAGTATCATCCCGAAAAACTAGCTAGTTTCCTTTATGAAGAGTTCGGCGATTAGTAGCCTGCTCACTCCATAGTCATATTTTAACAGTTACCGTACGTGCCTTGATCAAATATATTCCAGTTTTAAGATATAATCACTGGTAATGGAAAATCGCAACCCGACACCCTACAAAGATGTGAACCAAGTATTATCGCGACTATCCGACGGACTTGTTAACGTATTTGGTAACCAATTAGTTGGTTTGTATCTGACTGGCTCCCTAACTTATGGCGATTTTGAACCGGGCAGCAGTGATATCGATTTTCTGGCCGTTCTTGAGAACGAACCATCTATGGCGGAAGTTGAGTCTATTAAAGCTCTCCATAAAGAGATTGCTAAGGCCGTACCACTGTGGGCAAAACGACTGGAAGGCTCATACCTGTCTAAAGACTTGCTAAGTATTGATCGTCCAGTAAAGGAAAGACCTTACGTTAATAACGGAGAGGTTAAACTGTGCCTGTACGGAAACGAGTGGATAATTAACCTATACGCCCTACAGGAAGCTGGTATTACACTTATTGGCAGGCCGCTAGCCGATATACTACCAGAAGTAAAAATCGGCCAAGTACGCCAAGCTTCGTTGTTAGATTTAAAAGATGATTGGCTGCCAAAACTTAACGATTCAAAGGCTTTTGATCAGCCAGACTACGATAGTTCCCACATAAAAGCCTACACAGTCCTTACTATGTGCCGCATTCTTCATCGTGCCAATAATGACGGTGTAGCTTCCAAGCGAGTAGCGACCAAGTGGGTTAAACAAACCTACCCGGAATGGAGCGACTTAGTAACCCAAGCCGAACAATGGCAACACGGTATGCCCATGCCCAGCGATGAGCTTGTGAAAGATTTTATACGATTCACACGAAACGAGCTAATCTAGTAGGTGCCTTCGGAGAAAGGGTTTTGTTGTTCCATCGCGTAGCGCTCGGTGGCCATATCATGGAATGCACCTACAATACCACCAGCTATATCAAGGACGGCCGGATCAACATCCTTACCATCAGCTACAGTAGCTAGTGTTGCGGCCGTTTCGCATAGAGTAACGGCGACCTCATCGGCTTCGACAGCTATTTTACCGATGAGCGCTGCAGTGCCATCCCTAAGTATTACTTTGGGTTCGCGTCGATCAACTCCGGTGTCGACATCAGAGTCGGTGGCGGATGGGTCAATTAGGGCTGCGGTTTGGCGCAGTGCCAAGGCATCTGACTTACTCAAATCAACACCAAACTTAGCCTTCAAAATAGCCTGCGAAGCAGCCCAGCTAATAAGCCTTAGGCCAAGGTAATACGGAACTGTCTCGTGTCTGGATGTAAAAGCATGTTCGGGCATAACTTTATATTCTTACAATCTCTTTTAATATGCAAGCATAAGGGTTAATAGGTAACTACCGACAAAGAGGCGGCAAATCCAGCTTTGCATTTTAGTCTAAAGTATTGTATTATATCTCCCATGAAAGAGGTTGTTCACCTCCCTTCTACAAACGTCCACTATGACCTTGCAGAGGGGGTGCTTATTATTGGTGCAGCAGCACTTGATGCCGCTATAGAAGCGGGCAGGAACCCCGATGACCTATTTGAATTGGGAAGTTTATTAACTCAACCAAACCGCCCGGCTGATCCCAACTTCACATCACCGATGGACTATGAGGAATGGGATGAAGCACTTGACGTACCTACTGCAAAGTGGCTACACGCCCTCATACAGGAAACTAATCCAGAACAAAAGTCAGCATTGTCAGAGGAAGCATTGATTAGAACTGGATACCTTGGCCTAATTCCTCGAATAACCTACTTTAAAAACCGGCCCGGTGGGGTACAGTCACTGTATGCCGAAGCAGAACTAAGCGGCGTAAAAATGCGCGGATACTTTGACTCGTGGTCGCCACAAGATTTTGTTGATTATGTTCAGCGGTTGGGTAAAAAATTAGGAAGAAAACCCCTGCACGAAGACTTTGTAGAAGCAGCTTTGTTTGCAGGCAACCCTAGCGAACATCATATGGAGAAACAGTTCGGTAAGCCTAGTGTCGTCGTAGAGCTGGCTGGCTGGGTAAACGTGAAGGAGTGGACCACGCATGATTTTATTGATTGGGGCGTTCATTTTATGTTTGTAAATGAAGGCCTGTTGCCAACTTCACGACACCTTAGGTATGTGTCTGCCTATAATCGTGGCATTGGCCCAGGAACCGATGCAATCTACGACCACGAGGACTTTTCTAGCATTTTGGACTTTCAGACAAAAGTCGCCGAAGAGTATACAAAGCAACATCTTTTCCAGGAATCGACAATTAAGTTGCTGACAGAACAGTCAGATATTGATATCCAGAGTGTTCCCGCCGTGCGAGAACTTCTAGACGGTCTTACCGATAACGAAGAGCGTTTAAGAACCTATGCCAAATATATTCTAGTCTCGCCCGTTCTACCAGACATCAAACCTTCCGAGCTGAAAAAGTTATGCAGACTAAAGCGCACCAGCAATCTCATAGAAAAGGTTACGCAACTTAATCCTAGAGTAACGGCGGCTGAGCTTGAAGTTATGGCAGCAGCCAAAGGTCTGACTAACATAATTTGGCCTACGGACTACACAAACGACCCCTTATATGTTGCTAACTGGCCCGAAGATTGGTCTAGTTAATAACGTCGCTTGTAAAACCTTATCGCCAATAGAACGGCTGCAGCGAGCAACGCCAGCCCGCCAAGACCAATCCCGACGACTAGGAAAATGTTTGGTCCGGTAGAAACCACAAAGGTTGTGTTGGCCGTATCGTCCTTTGTCACATTGACCTCTCTGGATATTTTCTGTTTGCCGTAAACTACAGTTATTGTATGTAAGCCCTTCCTAATGCCCGTAAAGCTGGCAATGCCATCTTTACCGGTCTTTGTTGGTAACTGGCCGTCTATGGTCACGGTAGCATCTTTAACGGGATGTTTTTGACCGTTAACTACCAAAACCTTAGCTGTCACAACTTGTTTCGATACATCCTCGGTGGTTTGCTCAGTTTCGGTTGAGGTAGTGGGAGTTGGAGTTGTTGTCTGAGGCGTTGGGGTGGTCGGGGTTGTAGTGGCAGTCGGCTTAGGGGTGCTACTGGTACCACCGCCCGAAGGTGTGGCGGCTGGAGCGGTTACATTTATAGCCACCAAAGTGGCGGTGAGTGGGCAGGTAATTACCCCAACACCTTCTACCGTGGCACTAGCTTGAACAAGTTTAATGACAATCTGGCTGCCGGCCGCACCGGTGGCTGTTAGTGTCCAGTTTGGATAATAGGCAGTGTAGGTTTGGGCACCAGTCGTCGGACTAGGGTCGGTTGAGGTGTTGGCTTGACTATAGCTTTCTGGTGTAGCCCCGGTGGCTGACAAGGTAAGTGTCGAGGTAGTAATCGTAAAACCATAACTGGTAGCCGGTGAAGTGTTAATACCAGATATGGTAAAGGCCTGGCCAGCCGTTACACTGGCTGGCGCAGTAGCGTTAAAGGTGGTAGCCACCCCGCTACAAGTTTCGCTGACGGCACTGGCCCGGCTAGGACCCCAAGGGGCCGCCATAAAGACAACTGCCAATATTGTTACTAGCAGGCTTGCGACGCCGAATGCCTTTTTTGTTTTCATTATTTTTGATTTGATTAGACCAGTCTTTATTATAACAGACTGGTCAGTGCACTAATCTTCGAGCGACTTAATTACTGCCGGCAGATCTTTGGGCAAAATATCAGCCTTAATAATAAAGCCATCGGCACCGTTGGCGATAGCATTATCACTAACACTATTTTGTGCCAAATTGGTCAAAATAACTATTTTAACATTCTGGCAATTATGGATTGGGTTAGTGCGCAACTCTCTTAGAATCTCTAAGCCAGAAACACCCGGTAGCATGATGTCCAAAAATATACAGTCGGGCTTAAATACAGCTACCTTTTGATAAGCCGTTTCGGCATCGCCGGCAATATCTACGGTATACTGCTTGTCTACCAAAACTACCCGATACATATCCCTAATCATCGGTTCGTCCTCAACGATTAGGATTCTTTTTAAACCAGCCACGGATGCCCCCTGCCTCACTATTAATTGATATCAGCTTATCATGTAACTCGGGATTATAGATAGGCAAGGTAAAGTAAAAGGTGACGCCCCTTTCGGCCGCCGGCATAATACCAATTTCGCCGTGCTGTAACTCAATAATGGTTCTGGATATAAAGAGTCCCAGTCCGGTTCCCCGGGTGCCGGAAATCAGGCTACGCTCCGCCCGGTAGAACTTGGTAAACAATTTGTCGCGAAGTTCTTGGGGAATCCCTGGACCGTCGTCAGCGACTTCTACCCGGACAATATCATCTTCTACCTTCAGGCTGACCTTAATGGTATTGCCGGCCTTGTTAAATTTGATAGCATTGCCCAGTAGGTTGTTTAGAACTTCTGTGATTGACGATGGGTCGGCTGGAACAAAAACATGACTTTCTGTATCTGCCTCATACAGCAGGGTTATTTCGGCAGATTCGGCCGGGTTTTTATGTTGAATGACATTGTCCCTAATAAGTTTTGTCAGGTCGAGTTTTTCGATAAATATCTCCATCTCACCACGTTCTATACGGGCAATGTTAAGCAGTTTATTTATCAAATTACGCAAGTCATTGCCGCCCTGGATGACCTTTTGGAGGTTTTCGATATTGTAAACACTCATTTGTCCAACCGCTTCGGTGTTTAACATATCTAAATAGCCTCGAATAACCGTTAACGGCGTGCGTAACTCATGCGCGGCGATGGCTATAAAGTCTAATTTCATAAAGTCTAGTTCTCGACTCTTAGTCAGGTCGTGGATCGTGACAATAGCAGCCACTTCACTGCCATGGGCGCTGCTACCTTGCTGGCTAATTACCGATACGACTAAATCCAGATAATAAACTTTGTCGCCATCCTTTAGAACCACATCAGTATATTGGTAGGTGCCTGGTCTGGTTAACTCGACGATAACCGGTCTTTCATCCTTGAACCAGGCAAAGGTTTCGATAATTCCACGACCCACCAGTTCGGATGCTCCCCGCTTAACAAGCTGGGCAGCCGGCGGGTTAATCGACAGTATCTTAAGGTCTTGGTCTAAAGCAATAATTCCGTCGGTGGCACTTTCGATAATACTGTCTAGCTTGTCTTTTTCTACGCCCAGGTTGATGTTATTAGTCTTGAGCTCGGTTACTAATTTATTTAGGCTCAGACCCATGTTATTAAAGGTCTCGGCGAGGTCTTGCAGCTCGTCTCGACTCTTGATGTCGATTGGGTAGTCAAATTGCCCGGCGCCCATTCTTTTAGCACCTTTCGACAACTTTTTGATTGGTTCGGTAATTTGCCGTCCAAAGAATAAGCTGATTACTAAAGCCAAGCCGGCCGTACTAAAACCGACAATTACCGCTAATTTAACGTATGAGTTAACGACCGAATAAATACTCGATACCGGCTCCTCAACAATAACCGCCCAACCGCTGTTAGGAATGGTCTTAGGCGTGCTAATGACTTTTTCGCCAGTTTCGGAAACAGTTTGGCGAGTATCAAAATTGCCATCGATCGACTGTTTAGTGGCCTCGACGTTAGTAAGCTTGGTGTTTGCTTCTAAAAACTGGCTATCGGGGTGAGCAATCAGGTTCCCAAAACCGTCCACCACGTAGGCATAGCCACCCTTTCCAACTGTGGTAGACAATACGGTTCCCCATAGATCCTTAACATCATATGTTGCCACAACGGCACCATTAAGATCATCGGCACTACTATAGGTTCCAAAGTTGGCATCTTGTAAATTATTAAGCTTTTGGCTGAAGTCGGATTTTAGAATTGGTACGGCAATGGTGATCCGGGGATTTTTCTGTTCGGTATAACTAACCGAGCTAACGTAAGCCTTGCCATTCAAGAAATTTACCGCTTTAAAGGCATCTGATTTGGAGTTGTCGACCAAGTTTGTAACACGGCCATTATTATCAAACACCTGCTTTTCTTGACCGGCCGCGTTCAGTATTGCCAGCCTTTGCAGTCCGGGGTTCTGCTGAAACAAAACGGCCATATTGTAGTCTAGGTCGCTATTGCTAAGTTTGCCGGTAGATTCTAACTGGGCCAAGTTATTTAAACTCTTAACGTTATCGGCTAAATAACTACTAACGTTGTTGGATAGGTAGTTAGCGACGGCTTGCTGCTTAGAGCTGGCCGCCTTTAACAGCTGTAAGTGGGCCGAACTCGCCAGAAAGTATTGCGACACTGTTAAGGGCACCAAAGCTACCAACAAGAAATAAATAAGAATCTTGCTAAATAGACTTAGCTTAGGTTTATACCTGGGTGCTTTCCTAGTGCTGATAGTTACTCCAAACTTGACACTCGGTTACATTACTTATTATGCTAATGCTAATGGCTGAAGAAAACAACTCCGATATGACTTCGGCTAACCAGTACAACGACCAAATTTCGCCGCCTGTCGATACGATTCCAGTACAAAACACCCCTGTTATACAACCGTCTGTTAGCCCGCCAAACATCGCCCCAAGCCCGCCGGCTTCAAAAAAACCAAAACGGAAAATTATAATCTTTGCGGTTATTGTTTTAGTGCTGATGCTGTTTGCTGGTTCAGTCTATGGTGCCTACGTAGTCGGCAAAGGAGATAAAGAAATTATAACCGTCGCTCCAAAACCTAAACCGCTGAGCCTGCCACCCCAAGCTGTAGTGCTAGCCGAATGTGTAATCGGCCGCGGCAAGCAGTACATCCTACCCAAAGACATCCCAGCCGGCCCTATCTACGACGTGGTAAACAACAAAGTTATTGCCGTCGAATACAGCCTTAACGTCAGCAGCATTCAGTCTAATCCGGAGTACCTGTCGGACGCCATCCTAAAGCTAACTCGCGATTACCCGGTCGATCACTTTTCGTTGGCACCAGTCACTCCCAAACAAGGCCAGCCCATCAGCGACTTTCACTTGATCATGTTTATTGTATCCAAGGACGAAGCGGCCAAGATCACCTGCAAAGACACTTCTAGCTAGCTTGATGAACGAACCCCGGCTACGCCGTACGGGTTCAAGCCCTATTCAAGTAAAAGAAAAAGACCCATCCTTTGGATGAGTCGTTTTCTTTGGCTGGAGATAAGAGACGATTATAGAACTTTGATAGGAGATGATGAACATGAAAATGGTGCAAAGGATCATGGAGTTGAAGTCTACCCCCCCAACCTTATCCTAAAATGAACGAGTATTTTTGTTATCATTACTCTATGACTAAAAGTGCTGTGCTTGAAAAGTATCATATTGAAAAAGATCGTTTATTCTTTGAAGCAAATGTAATGGGGAGAGTATTCTCTACGAGCATTTGGTATAAAAATGTTGATTTTCACAAGCTTGAAAGAGAGATAGGGCGCTACGACTTAGAGCGCCTAGTAGCACATATTGCTGCGTTTGAGATGAACAAATATGGATCCCTTCATCTCGACAACGTTCATCTTGGCGATTTGACCAAGTATGTTGATGAAAGTTTTGCTAATCTTTGGCATGAAATCTTTCTTAATGTTTGGGGACAGTGGCGTTACGAAAATAATTTGCCACATGATAAACCGCCGAAGCTTATAGCCAATAGTAAGAGGCCAAAACACGAGCCGATTAGCCAGTTTTCCGAAGAACCTGTGGCATTAGCTCTTTTTGGAGGAGGCAAAGACAGCCTAGTCTCTACTCATTTACTCAGCAAAGTTGGATTAGTTCACGATATACTCGAGTATTCAAGCTCTATATATGGTAATCGTGCAGAGCAGTCAGATGTAAAGGCGCTTGCGAAAGTTGCATCAACAGAAGCATATATTAATGAATTGGTTGTCTTTGATGATTTTTTGGATAGCCCGATTATTGAGTATGATGGCCAGGAATATAAAATCCACACACTGGCAGCAGCAGAGACGCCAGCCTCTTTATTTGAGGCAATTCCCTTAGCAATATATTCCGGCTATAGCTCACTTGCATTAGGACATGAGAAGTCGTCTAATTATCCAAACTTAAATTGGCTAGCAGAGGAATCTGCACCCATAAATCACCAATGGGGCAAGAGCTTAGAGGCGCAGATGTTACTAGCAAGTTATCTTGACGAACATCTATTGAGAGGTTTGGACTACTACTCCACCCTTATGCCTTTGAGTGATCCTGCAATTTTTACAGTTTTAGAATCCTTGTCATGGGATCTGGTCAAAAAGGCACACTCCTGTAATGTTAGCAAGCCTTGGTGTAGGCGTTGTGCTAAGTGTGTTTACGTATGGTTGTTTTACCTAGCATTCCTTGACGCTGAAAAAGTACGTGATGAAGTTTTTGGCGGAGAAAACTTATTCGACGTCGAAGAGAACCACGACATATTAAGAATGCTGGCCGGTAAAGATGTTCAGACCCCATTTGAATGTGTCGGGCAACCAGGAGAAACATTGCTTGCATTAGCTTTGTGTATTAAAAAAGGTTTTGATAAGCCTATTGTAAAAGAACTACTTGAAGGCCACGACATACAAGATTTTATAGACACTGCCACGAGCCAACTAGACATTGATATTACTTTTCTTAGAAAATGTAATTTGCCTGAATTGTTGTCCGAATACTTTGAAACAAAGCTAAACCCAATACTAAAACAAAAGGCTGTATCAATAGTTGAAGCTCTGAAAAATTGAACATACTTCATTGAATGCAATCTAACAGGGGTGTGGGGCTTATGAACATAGACAAAAGGGATTCGAACGATTTCGTTGCATTAAAATCAACAGCTAGCTCTGTTAAATCAGACCAAAAAACTTGCCTGGGCTCTATGGCTAGATAACTATTATTACAACGCTAGTTAATAATGTTAATGCATACCAAATCAAAGTAATATAATCCCAAACTCTCAAAGAATATGAATAGTGCGTTATTGAGACCTCTTCATCTGAACTACCGCCCTTCAGGATCTTATGATGTAGCACTTTGTTTGCGCCAAACCCCAGGACTGCAATCTGATAAACAATAAGCCCAGCAAACGAAGCCAGTAAGTATTTGACCTCCTTTTGTTCTGTAGAAAGTAGAACAAGAGAAAACGCCGCAATTGTAATAATTGAAAGCTCAATAAACTTAATACGAAAGTCTTTAATTGAAGTTTCTTCGTCTTTGGCAACTTTAAACAATCAGGTTTCCTTTTGTGCAGTACTTGGCTAGGGTGGCAGGATAGCGCTTCCCTCGCACTTTGTGCTCGTCGCTTTTTCGTTCGCCTTAGGCTCACTTCGCCGAACCTGCTGCTACGCAGCTACGGTTCAAATCCCAACATCTTAAACAGTTTTGCATAACGACTTAAAAGTCATTCTGCAAAACTGGCTGGGGTGGCAGGATAGCGCTTCCCTCGCACTTTGTGCTCGTCGCTTCTTCGTTCGCATTGCTCACTTCGCCGAACCTCTTTTGCTGCGCAAAAGGACGGTTATCATCCCTCTCACTCAAAGCCATAAAAAAAAGCCCACAAAATGTGGGCACTTTTTATGGCTGGGGATGAGGGATTCGAACCCCCGATCGCGGAACCAGAATCCGCTGCCTTACCGCTTGGCCAATCCCCATTAGCACCGAATAACAGAGGAGATTGTAACAGATAGCGCGGTAAAAATCTACCAGGGTTGGCGAAAAAGCGGCGCGGGCATACAATAATGCTTATGAATGAAGAACAAAACCCACCAGAACCAGACCAAGCTCCCGATCAACCAGTACCGCCAACAGAGAAACCAGCCAAACCTAAGAAAACCAAGTCCAAGAAGAAAAAGGTCCTGCTAATTTTACTAGTCCTTCTTATTGTGGCCGGTTTACTAGCCGTGGCGGCTTTTGTCTGGCCCGGCTTTATGAAAGACAGTAAAGAGGCCGCCCCAGCTACTAGCAGCAGCACCGCTCCAGCCGAAACTAAAACCGAGCCCAAGGTGCTAACGCCCGTTAACGTTGTCTATGCCTTTAGCGAGTCCGCCAAGAATGTTCATAACCTGTATTGGCGACCGGTCGCTGGCGGTGACCGCACCCAAGCCGGCCAACTGGGCGGCAAGAGTATCATCACACAGTCTGGCGTATACGAGCAGAAAGTCTTTGTGGTCACCGAAACCAGCGATAGCACGTTAAACATGTGGTACAGCTCTGACAACGGCAAATCTTACAGCTTGATTTACGAAAGCAAAGACGGCAATGCCGACGCCCTGGGCAACCAAATCACCAGCGCCATGTTTAGTAAAGACGGCTCCAAGATTATCTTTGGCTACCTGCAAGATGGCTTGGGCAAGAACACCGCTAAAGAGATCGACCCAGCCACCAAAGCCGTTAAAGACCTGTTTAGTATCGACAAAGACGGTCTATACCTAAAAGGTTACGATTCCTCAACTAGAACCGCCTACTACTACACCGGCTGCTACAACTGTGGCGGCGGCGGTCTGGACAGCCTGTATGCCCGCGATATTGCCAAAAATAAAGAAACCACCGTCTTCCAAGAAAACACCCGGGCTGTTTATGCCACCGTCTTTAACGGTGACTACAGCAAAATCCTGGTTGTTAAAGCTGCCTCGGCCGAACCAGGCGAAGAACCGGCACCTTACAGCGTCGACGAATACACCATTAGTAGCAAGGCTACCAAGAGCCTAGTGGCTGACCTAAAAGACTACACTTATGCCGGTTACTCATCTGATGGTCTGACACCCTACTACAGCGACGGTAACAACGTCTACACAGTTCCCGCCAGCGACGCTAAGTCATTGGTCTTCCAGGCCAGCAAGCCAATCGTCGGCGTCAGCTATGTTAACAAAGACCTCGTGGTGGCCAGCTCCGGAACAGCGGCCGACAATATTCTGACCAGCTACAACATTGCCACCAAAGCCGCCACCACCATCCTCAGTGGCGACAACGACACCCGCGTGATTGGCGTCACTCAACAATAGCCCCCGTTAGCGGCTTGTAGTACCATGTAAGTAGTGAATATAAACAAAGCTAACATCTTTAGAGCTATTGGCGTCCTCGGCACGGTTGCCGGTACCATTATCTACGCCCGTAACCCCAGTTGGCCTACTCCCGACAAAATCCTGGTCTATCTGACCTTTGTGTTCATGGCTTTTGGGCAGGCCAAGGCTATGCTCAAGCACTTATTGCCGTTTATTGTTCTGTTACTAGTTTACGAATCATTCCGTGGCTTAGCGCCGGCTCTTAATAAGAATGTGAACTATATGTGGATGGTTGATGTCGACAAGTTCTTCTTTGGCGGCACCCTGCCGACTCAAACCTTGCAGAACTGGCTATGGCAAGGTAAACCGATGTGGTACGACTTTGGCTTTTACTTCGTGTATATGCTGCACTTTATTTTGCCAATCAGTCTGGCTTTACTGGTTTGGAAAAAGCGCGAAAGCCACTACTGGCAGGTGGTCATGACCTTTGTTGCGGTGTCGTTTATGGGCTTTTTGACCTTCTTGCTTTTCCCGGCCGCGCCACCGTGGCTGGCTTCCGACAAGGGCTTTATTACGCCAATTGTCCATACTTCTAACTTTGTGTTTGGGGCCTTAGGCTTTCATGACTTCCCCACTCTGTATAGCAAGATTTCACCCAACCCAGTCGCTGCCGTACCCTCGCTCCACGCCGCCTATGGCACCCTGCTGGTGATCTTTAGCTATCGTTTGTTTGGTAAAAAGTGGGCGTTGTTGGCCGGACTGTACCCAGCCATCATTTACGTTGGTACGGTTTATAGTGGCGAGCACTATGTTATCGACGAAGTCTTGGGAGCAATGTATGCCTTTGCCGCCTACTTCTTGGTGCGATGGATATTCCACAACGAGAATTTACAAAAACGATTGAATTCTTTAGTACACTATAGAAGTAATGCCCGTCGCAGCGATTCAATTTAAACACACCACCAAACACTACGGTCCGGACCGCGGTGTTTTTGACCTGAATTTTAGTGTACCGCGCGGCCAGATCTTTGGCTTTTTAGGCCCCAACGGAGCCGGCAAAACCACCACCATCCGTATGATGCTCGACGCCATCCGCCCCAGCAACGGCAGCATTACCTTACTAGGTCTCGACAGCCGGCGTGATTCGCTGGCCTTACATCGCCGGATTGGCTACCTGAGCGGCGACATGGAAATGGATCGCCGCCTAACTGGCCGCCAGTACCTCGAGTATGTCGCCAACCTGCGCGGCAATGTACCTTGGGCCAAAATTGAAAAGCTTATCGACCGCTTGGACTGCCAGACCGACAAAAAGATTGCCTATTTGTCGCGTGGTAACAAGCAAAAGATCGGTTTAGTAGCCGCTCTGATGCACAGCCCCGACCTACTGATTTTGGATGAACCTACCAGCGGACTTGATCCACTGATTCAGGATGAGTTCCAAAAACTGATGCGTGAACACAAAGCCGCCGGTAAGACGGCTTTTATTTCTTCGCACGTGTTGAGCGAAGTTCAAGAAGTCTGCGACCATGTTGGCTTTATCCGCGAAGGCAAGTTGGTTGACGTGCAGCCGCTTAATTCATTACAACGCAAATCTTTGCGTAAGGTCCGCCTGACGTTGTCGCGCCCTAATAGCAAAGCCCTAAAAGGCCTTAAAGGTGTCCATGACCTCCAAATCCACGGTAAAGAAGTTTCTTGCAACGTTACCGAAAACTTTAATGGCTTACTGCAAGCCCTGGCCAAGTTACAGGTCAAAGATATTGTGATAGAAGAAGCCAGCCTCGAGGACATGTTCCGACACTACTACCAGGAGTCCGACAATGCTTAAGTCTATTTTTCAGAAGACCCTGTACGAAAAGCGCTGGATGTTGTTGGCATGGTGGGTGGGTATTTTTGCCATGACTCTTCTAACTATGAGCGTCTTTCCCTTCTTTAAGGACTCTGGTTTTGAAGAAATGTTTGCTAACGCCCCCAAGTCGCTGCAAGGCTTACTGGGCGATGCCGCCAGCTACAAAACCGTCGCCGGCTACGTTGACCAGCAAATATACTCGTTACGCATACCAATGATGACCATAATTATGGCCGTAGTCTTGTTTGTGGGCGTTGGCGTCAGCGACGAAGACCGTGGCACCCAAGAAACCCTGCTTTCCCTACCTGTTACCCGCTCACAGGTATTCTGGCATAAGTTCGCCGCAGCTTCGGTACTGCTGGCGATCGCCTGTACGGCCGCCTTTGTGGCAGTACTCGCCAGCTTCCCACTAATTGACGGCTCAATGAGCTTGGTCGATCTGGCCGCCGCTACCTTTGGCTGCTGGCTGGTTAGCATGGTATTTGGTTCGCTAACCTACGGCATAGGTGCAGCTACCGGTAAGCGCGGCTTAACGATAGGCGCGGCTAGCGGCCTGGCTTTTGGCACCTATTTAATTAGCTCGTTGGCTCCGGCCGTGGAACTATTAAATAGCTGGCAGAAACTAACGCCCTTCTATTACTACAATGTACCGTCAATTGCTCAACAAGGTTTAAGACTCAGCAACATGACTGTCTTGCTAGGCGCCACCGTTGTGTTTAGCCTGGCTGGGTTATTCGTCTTTCGCAAACGCGACTTAGTACGCGACTAAAATAGCACCCGGCCGGTGATACAGGCCTGGTCAAGCCAGCCAAACTGACGGCTGTCGGTACTATGATCCTGGTTATCGCCCACCACAAAGATCTGCCCAGACCTGACTTGCTGCACGCGCTTAATTTTTTCTAAGCCATTGTGCTTTATAACGACAATTCGTCCCTCGGTCGGTTTGGTTGACCATTGCCAAATCAGCACCAGTTTACCTGGTCGAAAAGTCGGTTCCATACTACGTCCGCTGACGCGGCGAATAATAAACGGCAGTTTAGGCTTTGGCAGCTTTGGTTTCGGCAAAGATAACGGCGATTTCATCAATCATCTCCAGCAGTTTTTCGCCTTCGGCTGGCTCCAGGTGATGCTTGCATTCGCCGGCCTGCTTAGTCGCTTTCCAAAACTTGTCGTGTAGGTCGGGGTACTTTGTTAGGTGCTCGGGCTTAAAGTAGTCGGTCCATAATACCCACAAGTGATGTTTAACCAATTCGGCCCGTTGTTCTTTGAGAATAATGGCGCGCGTCTTGTTATGATCGTCGAGGTCAGGATACTTCTTCATCATCATCAAAACACTCTCGGCTTCGATGCGGGCTTGGGCCGGGTCATAGACACCACAAGGCAAATCACAATGGGCGTAAACCGGTTTAAATAATCTCATACTTTTATTATAGCCCTTTCCGGCGCCAGGCATCAATTTTGGCGTGGTGACCACTCAATAAAACATCCGGTACCTTCTTGCCCCGAAATTCCTCGGGGCGGGTGTACTGCGGGTGTTCAATTGTCTGGTCATCGTCTTGAAAGGACTCTTTTTCGGCACTGGTTTCACCACCCAAAACACCGGGCAGCAAACGTACTACACTGTCGATAATGGTCATGGCTGGTAACTCACCGCCGGTTAATACATAATTACCCAAACAGAACTGCTGGTCGATGTAGTCGGTAATGCGCTCGTCGTAACCTTCGTAGCGGGCACAAACAATTATTAAATCTTGCTTAACTTTGGCCAGCTCTTTGGCATGAGACTGTTTGTACAGCACACCGCGTGGCGTTGGCAAGATAACCTTGGCCTTAGGGCTCTGCTTCTTAGCATGCTCAATAGCCGCCACCACCGGCTCAACCATCAGCAACATACCATCGCCACCACCATACGGCGTGTCATCAACTTGCTTACGAGGGCCAAGACCAAAGTCACGCAAGTTTATAAACTCAAACTTAACAGCACCTTGCTCCTGAGCCTTCCACATCATGCTGGCATTTAAAACACCAGCAAACATTTCCGGAAACAAGCTGATAATCTGAATTTTCATAGTAGGTATTTAGAGGTCGAGATCGTCAAGTTCGGCGAGTTCTTTGCGTGTTTTGCTCAAGTTGCTGCTAACATCTTCGCTGACGTCTTCGCTATCTTCTTCTTTGGCTTCGGCCACCACAGCGTCTTCTTCTTTATCCTGGCGCGGTTCACGGTTCTCACGTTCTTCACGCGGTTCACGTTCTGGACGAGGTTCGCCATTATCTACAATCTTTAGGTTGTAACGGGCATCGTTTTTGGTACCGAGGGCGCGCAACAGAGTACGTAAACTCTGGGCGGTGGCACCGCGCTTACCAATTACACGACCCAAATCTTCTGGGTCAACGGTTAGTTCTAATAAAACACCTTTTTCATCAACAGTTCGGACTACCTGGACGGCATCGGGCTGGCTAACAAGTGATTTTACAATGTATTCAACAAATTGTTCGTCAATGCTACTCATGGACAGACTCCCTTCATTAACTGCGTGTTTATATTATAACGCAATAATTTGTTAGAAATGAGAGATATTAAGCTTTTTCTTCAGTTGGAGCTTCAGTTTCGGCTTCGGCAGGAGCCTCGGCGACTTCTTCTGGTGCGTCAGCAGGCGCGTCGGCAACCTCTTCGGCTGGAGCTTCGGCAGCCGGTTCTTCAGCCTTTTCTTCGGCTGGGCGGTTCTTGCGCAGCTTATCGGCGTTTCGTAGAGCACCCTGTTTATTAGCTTCAACTATCACCCAGTCAGGGAGTTTAACGCCTTCTTTTTTGAGTAGCAAAGCGACTCGTTCAGATGGACGGGCTCCGTTCTGTAGGTAGAACTCGGCCTTTTCCTTGTCGACGTTGATAGTTTTGCTGTGCGGATCATAGTTACCCAGTAGGTAGACGTAACGTCCACTGGTTGGAGTCCGCCGCGAGTCCTGGACGACCATCCGGAACTGCGCATGGCCTTTGCGGCCGGTTCGTTGCAAACGAATTGCTAACATATTAGTGATTGCTCTCTTTCTTGCTTTTCTAAAAGCGCATTAGTTAATGAATACAATCAAGAACTTATTTTACAGATTATCACCTCTGTTGTCAACTAGTGGGCTTGCTTGGGGAGTTTGGGCTTGTAGACACGACGCATTTTTCCCATCAGCTGTCGTAAAAAGTTTTCATCTTCAATCGAGGCGATATCACCGTCGTACGGAGCAACAGGGTGGTGCGGTGTCATAGTGAACAAATTTCGTCCTTTGCCGTATAAACCGTTTTTATGGCGTTCGGGTTCAATCGTATGCACCATCAAGCTTACTTGCAAGGTATGCGCTTCAACGTCCTCAACCACAACAAGACGGTCTTCTGCAGCACTACTAATAGCCAGATCAGCCAGTCTATAACTGGCACGCAGCCAAAGATAGGCATCACCTTCACGCGTCTGGTATCGCATCAGGCCAACGTCACTATTAATATGCCTAACGAAACGAGCTTCATCTAACAAAGTTGGCTCAGCGAGATCAAGTGCTAGCTTAAGACCATCGAAAGCTAGCTGACGACCGACCTCGACCCGTTCTGGATCGGCATACTCGGGATTACCTTGTTGGGCAGCTTGTCTTAAATATATTGCCACTGGATCCATGACCATCATCTCGTGGTCAATAATCGGAATTGGTCCTTCGGGTGTTGCCATACCAAAACTTTACAGTCAGCTATGACTGTTTGCAAGCACCAGCGTTATGCCTGGTAGTGCTTGAGGGCAATGGTGGCGGCGGCTTGTTGGCCGGCTTGCTTGCTGGGGCCGGTTCCCTTACCGCGTAGTTCGCCATTAATAAACACACCGACAGTAAAGACTTTGTCGTGGTCGGGGCCTTCTTCGCTGAGGACTTTGTAAACCGGGGTTTTGCTTTCGCGACTTTGTGCCTGTTCTTGTAGGCTAGATTTTGGATCCATCCAGGAGCCGGTCTTTAATATGTCTTCGAAGGTTACCAGCAGGCTGTTTTCGATAAATTTCTTGGCTGGCTCGTAACCCTGGTCCAGGTAAATTGCACCCAGAACGGCTTCGTAGCTGTTAGCCAGAATCTGATCACGAGCCCGCTCGGTACCGCGTTTTTCGCCCCGGCTGAGGCGCAACAATGGTTCAAAATTAGCCCGCTTAGCGGCCGCACCAATGCTTTCGGTACGCACCAGGGCGCTACGCCAGTTGGTTAAGATACCTTCCGGTTCGCTAAAGTGACTATATAGGAATTCGGTAACAACTAGTTCCAGCACGGCATCACCCAAAAATTCCATGCGCTCGTTATGGAGCTGAGCGGTCTTTTTGTGTTCGTTAACGTACGAGCGGTGCGTAAAGGCGGTCATTAACAGATCAATATTCTTAAATGTCAGGCCCAGCGTTTCCTGGGCAAATTTTTGGTAGGTATTAGAGTCTTGCATCTCGTATCTTCTTTAAGGCTAATAACATTAGTTTTCCAATATCTTCATATTCTATCTTATCAAGGGCTTCGTTGCTGGGGAACCACTTAATGCCGTTCATCCAGTCTTCCGGCTTAATGGCATCGGTGTCACCTTGGGCTTTGGCCAAAAATATTTCGGTAGTCATCAGCACCAAACTTTGTTGCCGACGGTAGCGAAAATTAATCTTGCCTAACCAGTTGTAGACTTTGATGTTAGTCAGTCCGGTTTCTTCGCCAATTTCACGTTCGGCACATTCTTTGGCAGACTCCCCTTCTTCGATGTGACCCTTAGGAATGGTCCAACGATTTTTAGCGTCTTGAATAAGTAGAATTTCTACCTTGCCGTTGGCGTCATGGCGAAAAACGATACCACCAGCGGTTGGCTCGCGTACTACTTCTTTAATGGCGGGCCGGTGTTTGCTGACAAACTGCCGAAACCCTTTGATCGGTTTGGGTCGTTGTGGCATATCGGTGCCTACACTTTCTTCTTAGATGAGGTTGAAGATTTCTTAGGAGTTTCGCTGGTGGTATCACTTGGGCTTTCTTGATTTCGCAAAACCGTGCCCAGCACACCATTCACAAACTTAGAGGAATTTTCGCCGCCAAAGGCCTTGGCCAATTCAACGGCTTCGTTAATAACCACTTTGGGCGGAACCGATGGTTCGTGCAACAGTTCATACAGTCCGAGGCGCAGAACAATACGGTCCATGCGGGCAATCTGGTCAATCGGCCACTCTGGTGCCACTGGCTGTAGGGCAGCATCTAATTCGGCTTGTTCTTGAATCACCCCTTTGACCAGTTTGACAATAAAGTCCTGGTCTTCGATGGTGTCGGCGTAACGGTTAATGTTACGTTGCAGAATTTCGTCAACATCAAGGTTGGTGTCATTACACGACAAACGAAACTCTTGTTCATAGAGTGTTTGCAATGCGACGATTCGACCTAGGTGACGATTTGATGCCATGTTGTTAAGTTCCTCTTAGCGGATACTACGCTTGTAGTATATCAGGATATTACAAAGCTTATGTTAAGCTTTTTTGGTTGTCTTTTTAGCCGGCGCAGCGGTTTTTTTACCAAACTCTTTGCGCGTGGTAAAAGCTTTAACTGGCGACTTGCTATTAACCTTGCGAGCCAGCTTCACAACCAAGTGGCTGCGACGTGTACCGGTACGACGTGGACTGGTTCGTTTCTTGGGTTTACCCATGTTAAAAAATACTCCTTTATTCTGAATTTTATCTGATAGACTTACGCTTATTCTAGCGCATTACCCCTTAAAATTCAATACCAATATTGACTTTTATAATATTTTGTTGTATTATGGTGTTTATGAATCCTTCATTGGTGCGAGCCGAAAGAGATCTTGTTGATCAGTTGTCGCTTCCCGACAACGCTAATAAAAAGCGTTGGGCTGGCATTGTCTGTCTGGCCGCCTCGGGTCTTATTACCGTCGGCGCTATTGCCGCCAACGTATTGCCCGACTATGCCGAACAGCTCGACCAACGAGACCTGCCACCAACACACGAAGAGTATTGCGAAGAAAATCGCGACTCATACATGAGCAGTTGTGCCCAATATGGACCAGCCGAGCCAACTACGCTCGACCCCTACTTACCTACACCACAAAGCTAACAAGCTTACCGGGGACGTAAATTGTCTTACGGACTTGTTTGCCACTTAAGTAGCTGGCGACTTTTTTATCGGCCTTAGCGGCAGACACGATGCTAGCCTCGTCATTTTCGCTGGCCACAACCAACGTCGATCGGACTTTACCATTTACCTGTACAACAATCGTCATCGTATTAGAGACTAGGTACTGTTCGTCATAAACCGGCCATTCCGATGTATGGATGGTTTCTTTGTGCCCTAATTGCTGCCACAGCTCTTCGCTGATGTGCGGTGCAAATGGGGCCAACAGTTTTAGTAGCACTTCTAGGCTCTCTGGCCAGTTGGTCGCCTGGTAGCCGTCATCGGCCTTGATTTTATATAACTCGTTAACATATTCCATCAGCGCCGATACGGCCGTATTAAAGCCCATGTCACTTAGATCATGACTGACCTTTTTGATTGCCTTGTGCGTTGCCGTCCTTAATTTAGGATTTACTTTTTCTGCTTTAGAATTTGCTTCCAAGTATTCTTGCGTCAACGTCCATACCCGTTGCAGGAATCTAAAAGTACCACCAACTCCCTCGGGGCTCCACGGCGTGGTTTGGTCAAACGGTGCCAAGAAAGCAATCGCCAGGCGCACTGAGTCGGCACCATAACCTTGGTCAATAATCTCGCTAGGGTTAACAATATTGCCCTTGCTCTTACTCATCTTGGTGCCATCGGCTGCCAAGATAATCCCCTGACCGCGGCGCGCCATGTAAGGTTCGGGCGTTGGCACTAAGCCCTGATCATAAAAGAACTGATGCCAGAAACGTGAGTACAACAAGTGCAAGGTGGTGTGTTCCATGCCGCCCAAGTACATGTCGACCGCACCCCAGTATTCTAGTTTTTTGCGATCGGCAAAGGCCTTGTCGTTGTGAGCGTCGTAATAACGCAAGTAGTACCAAGACGAGCCGGCCCAGTTGGGCATGGTGTCAGTTTCGCGCTTAGCCGGGCCACCACAGGTTGGACAGGTGGTGTTTACCCAATCTTCAATGGCAGCCAACGGGCTTTCGCCGGTGTCGGTTGGTTCATAGTGTTCAACTGGCGGTAACTCAACTGGCAACTGGTTGTCGGGTACGGCCACGGCGCCATCTTTAGGACAGTGAATAATCGGAATCGGTTCGCCCCAATAGTGCTGGCGGCTAAAGATCCAATCGCGCAGACGGTAGTTAATGCGCTCTTTGCCCTTACCTGCCTTGGCCAAATCGGCCACGATTTTGTCGCGCGCTTCGGACGAAGTCAGGCCATCATATTTGCCAGAGTTGATCATAATACCTTCGCCACCATAGGCAGCTGGTTCATCAATAAGTTGTCGAAAAACTTCTTTCGGTCCTTCGCCATGAACCAGGTCGATGACCTCATTACGATCAACCCAAACGACTTGATTAATCTGGCTCTCTTCTTCAGAAACCGGATCTTGGTCTAAGTCTTTTAGCTGGGTGTAGAAGTTGTGCAAGTAGGCACGGCGATTCAGCTTTTTATGCTCGTGATAGAACTCGGTGTAAAAAGAATGACCCAGCTCGACAACCTCGCCCGGGTGCTTGTAACCGGCTTCTTCTAACAATTCGCGCACAGCCGCATCGGCAAAAGTCTCGCCTTTATCGCGACCGCCCACAATAAAACTGTACGACGGCGTATCCCAAGAAACACGCTTCAATAGCAAGTATTTATCGTCTGTGGGGTGCTTAACTATAAGGTGGGCAACCTCTCTTTCGACAAACTTAACACCTTCGCGTGTGGGTGTAACCAGGTCAATATACTCTGGCGCAATAACTGGTTTAATTGGAATCTCGAACTTCTGGGCAAAGGCAAAGTCACGTTCGTCATGAGCTGGCACGGCCATAATGGCGCCGGTGCCGTAGCCTGTTAGCACATAGTCGGCAATCCAAACCGGAACCTTTTCGCCATTAACCGGATTAATAGCATGGGCGCCAGTAAAGACACCGGTCTTTTCGCGGTTGGTGTCTTGCCGTTCAATTTCGGTCTTGGCCTGGGTAGCCTTAATGTAACTATTAACGGCGGCTTTGTGTTCAGCCGTAGTGATTTGTTCCACCAGCGGGTGCTCGGGCGCCAACACCACAAAGGTGGCGCCAAACAAGGTGTCAGGACGGGTAGTGAAGACTTTAATGGTATGTTCACCCATGGCAAAATCAACCTCGGCGCCCTTGCTGCGGCCGATCCAGTTAACTTGTTGGTCGGCAATCCGGCTAGGATAGTCAACGTCTTGTAGGCCGTCAATTAAGCGGTCGGCGTAGTCGGTAATGCGCAGCATCCACTGCTTTAGAGTTTTCTTTTCGACCAAAGTGTCGCAACGTTCGTGACGGCTGTTAACGACTTCTTCGTTAGCTAAACCGGTTTTACAGTGCGGGCACCAGTTAATATCAACCTCGTCCTGGTAAGCCAAGCCTTTGTTAAAGAATTGCAAAAACAGCCACTGCGTCCATTTGTAATAACTTGGGTCGGTGGTGTTGACCATTCGATCCCAGTCAAAGCTAAAACCGAGCGACTGAAACTGCTTTAGGAAGTTATCGGTATTGCTCTTGGTGGCCACCTGTGGGGCAATCTTGTGCTTGATGGCAAAGTTTTCGGTAGGCAAACCAAAAGCGTCGTAGCCCATTGGGTATAGAACATTGTGTCCGGTCTGGCGTTTGTGGCGAGCCATGATGTCACCCAGCGTATATTCGCGGGTGTGACCCAGGTGCAAACCGTCACCCGAAGGGTACGGAAATTCGGTTAGCATAACGTATTTGGGGCGCTTGGTGTCAAAGTCGACAGCGGCGTAAGTTTTGTCAGCCAACCATTTTTTTTGCCACTTGGGCTCCAGCTCTTTGGGATTATAGCGTTTCATATGGGGTCATTATACCGTACTTAGGCGAAGTCAGGCAGTTGGCTCAGAACTTTCTTTACTTCGGGTTCAACCGGTATACGCGCAAACGAAAGAAGATGGTCACCAATTTTTTCAAAAAAGACTCTACCGGCGTGCCATTCTGAGGCGCTTATATGGATTTCATTGGAGGCACGGTGATCGCCGTCGATCCAACTTAAAACTAGGCGCGAACCATCGTCATCAATAAAACTGGGGTCGACGTAGCGAGGTTTAAACGGTCGCGTTAGCATATATATGTGCTCGTTATCGTTGGCAAAGGCATCCACCCGCAAGGCATCTTTGGTGCCTTTGATGATACCGTAATCCAACTCTGTCATACTTGCCAGATACAGCAAATCTTGAACCGTCTCACTACCCCACAGCTCCATCTTAACCATGATGGCTGGGTCAACACTATACATATCTTCCTTGCTAATTACCCCCTCCTCAATCGACTGCTTAATAGCCGAGAAAAAGATTGTCTCCCGAATTGCGTGATTATATTCTGCCCAATGTCGCCAGAATAATTTTTGGTAGCTATCAGAGAATAGCCGGGCCGAGGCTTGATTGGTGAATACAATCATGTCGTCTTGCACACGCAACTCGTCAATTAATCCGGCTACGTCATCGGGGCACGTCCAGCGGGCAAATTCTCGTAGCGAATAATCAACTCGGTCGATACATAAGTCGGGCGAAGGCCGCTCTACAAAATCTTGAATTGTCGGGTCAAACACGTCATCAAAATCAAAACCATGTGCCGCCAAAATATCATCTATGCCAAACTTCAGCATATACTCTTTTTGAACGCTATCGTGATGGTTATCGTCCCCATCCATACCCTGCTCCAGCCAGTCACCCAAGTGAGAAAAAGCGGTTTGAGAAATGTCGTGCATTAAGGCACGTATTTGTTGCTCAGAGCTACCACCTAACTTACGAGTTAGTAGCATGCAGCCCACAGAGTGTTCAAAACGTGTAAAATCTGTCGTTTCAGGCCGCGTGGCAATACCCTTGGGCAAGACTAGTTGCTCAATCATTGCTAGTCTTTGAACAGGATCACTGTGCAGTAACTCCATAATCGCAGCGTCACCAGCATCGTCGGCATCAAACTCGAACTTCCCGTAAAGACGATCATCAATTGACATGCCAGACCAGCGACGCTCACCATCGTTCCAAACAAAGTGTGGTTCAATAATTTGCTCAAACGGTACGACCCGCTCAAAACTTCTCTCGTCTTCTGGAAACATAACAATAGTATGCCAACTTACCATAGGGTCAGCAAGCACGAGCGTTTCTATTTAGTAACCGTGATCCAGCCAGAAAACTCAGGAATTTTGTTTTGTTGGACTTGTTTATAGAGTTCTACCAGCAACTGGGTGATCGGTCCGATGGCACCATCACCAATCGGTCGCTTATCAACAGATAGTACAGGAGTGATATTTGCGGAACTGCCACACATAAATATTTCATCTGACAAATACAGCTCGCTACGATCGATTGCTCGTTGATCAGTCGGAATTTGCAGATGTTTGGCAAGGTCAAACACAGTAGTACGTGTGATGCCCTCTAGAATATCTGTTGATGGATCGGGAGTAATTAATCGCCCTCCGCGCACAATGAATAGGTTTGCTACCGTACCCTCGGCTACATGGTCGTGTTCATCAAGCGCTATCGCCTCGTCGTAGCCGTTAAGCAAGGCTTCGTTTTTCATGAGTGACGCGTTTACATAACTACCATTTACCTTTGCGCGGGCTGGAATAGCATTATCAGAATTACGCTGCCAACTCGAAACACAGGTATGAATGCCCGCCCGCGGTAAAATCTCACCCATTGGGTAGATGTAAGCGCTGACACTATTCTTAAGTCCGTGAATCTTAGTGCCAGCCGTAAGCTCATCGATAAACACAGTAACGCGCACCAGTACATCTTCTTGTACATTATTGCGGTGCAGTAATTCCCTCATGGTCTGCTCAAACTTCTCATACGTCCAGGTTTCGGCAAACGAGTGAAAGTCCATGATTTTTGCTGAGTTAATGAGTCGCCTGTAATGATCTTCCAGCCGAAACAGGTTGAGCTGCTGGTCCTCGTTGCTCCAGATCGCGTTGAACACCGTATAGATACTCAATCCATATAGTACTGATGAGGATGCAATGCTGACATTTGCTTGGTCAAACGGCAAGAACTGATCGCAGAAATAAACTTCGGATGTCTGTAGCTGAAATGACATTTAAAACTCCTAAAATTGTTTAAGGTAGTTAGTCGTAAAAGCCGTTGCCATTTTTTGCTGATCGCGAAACCGGGCTTCGGCATATTCAACAAGCTTGGTTACTAGCTGCACATTTGAAACGCCGGCTTTGTTCCAGTTATGGCTGTAGAGGCTTCCCGGCATAGGATTAATCTCGTTAAAAAACAGCTCCTTGGTTTTACCATTAATAAGCATGTCGATGCGCGCGAACCCCTCACAGCCAACGGCCTTGTATACCGACAGACCAAGCTCAACAGCCTTGTCGTACAAATCTTTGGGTAGGTCTGCGGGTATTTTGCTATAACCCTGAGCGCCGCTCTCTGAGCCACCCTTCTTGCCGCCGCCTTTTTTACCACCCTGCATGTACTTAGTATCAAAGTCAAAGAATTCGTCGCTCTTTAATAGTGGCTGTTCAAGCAGGGCCGGTATTGGCTCTTCGTTACCCATGATTGGCAAAGTCACCTCAACCAAGTTTTCAACGCTTTCCTCTACCAAAGCTTTGTCGTCGTAATGTAAAGCTACTTCAATCGCGTTGTTAAGCTCATCTTTGGTTTTTACTTTCGTGATACCGATGCTTGACCCAAGGTGCGCCGGCTTAACAAATAGTGGGTAAGTTAGTTCTTTGTTAATTCGCTCGAGAGTCTCCGTCATATTGCGTGAATACTCGCTGCGCTTGAAGTGCACAAACTTTGGCGTCGCCAGGCCTTGCGACTGGGCGATGAGTTTAGAGAGAACCTTATCCATAGCAACAGCGCTGGATGCCATGTCACAGCCAACATATGGTACGCTGGCCATCTGCAATACACCCATCAACTCACCGTCTTCACCATGCGTGCCGTGCATAGCCGGAAAGACAACGTCTATCCTTTTATACTGTTTGCGACCGGCAAATTGACTTGATTTAACCAAGGTCAATCCTTCGTCAAAAAGTAAATGAACTTTGGGTGCCTTCTGCACGAAGTCATTTATTTCGTCGCTTCGATACAGACTAATATCTTTTAGTCTGTCATCCCAATACCAGGAACCGTCTTTGGCAATATATATTGCTTCGACACGAAATTGCTTAGTGAGTTCGAGTGGTTTAATAACACTAGCTAGTGCCGTAATGATGGAAACATCATGCTCAGTTGACTTTCCTCCAAAGATAACCGCAATCGTTTTCATAAATGCTCCTGTATTAGCAATTAGTGTATACAATTAATGTAGTTTAATTGTAATTATCTGTCCAGTCATTTTGCATTAGCACAATATCCCCTGCCGCAATAAAGTGCTCAATATTGGTGTAGAACTCTAAGGGGTCTTCTTCTATCCTAATTTCACCATTAAAACCTGCCCGTTCCATGCCAGCTTTAATGTAGCCAGTTACTGAATTTTGCATCAGAACTACCACATCAGGCTGAGCCTGGGCAATAGCCTGCCCCATCTCTTGGTGCACACGCTCTGTCTCGACGCCCTGATCAACAAGGCCTGGTGTCACATAAATTTTACGCTTTGCTTTTAGGTTGGATAATAGCTTGAGACCGGCACGTATACCTTCAATGTTACCGTTATATGTATCATCAAGTATCCAGCCACCATGTAGTTGTCGTGGCTGCAATCTGTGCTCAAAAGCTGTTGTTTTGGCCAAACCTATTTCGATAGCTTTTTTACTAACCCCAAGTTTGTGCGCAATTACAGCTACTGCAGCCAGCGGACCTACCTGATGCTCGCCCAAAAGACCACTTTGTATCTTAAGTGTGTCCTTGCCATTATTTAAACTAAACGAGGTGGCTGTAATACTAGCGCTGACATCCGAAACCTGCCAGTCTCCGATTGAACTAGAATTATATTTCACAAACTCATCGCGCAAGTACGGTTTTACGGCTTCTGGCTCACTATTAACAAAGACCTCTTTGGGGCCGACAAACTGGTCGATAGAGAATATATCCTGAGCAGCAGCTTCAAATGTTGGATACTGATCGAGGTGGGCTGGAGCAAGACCCGTAATAACGGCAAGATCAGGATGCGTAATTGAAGCAAACCTATCGATATCCCCGGGCGCCCCTTCGCCATACTCAATTACCAAAACCTCTTCATCGCCCTTTAGCTTAGACGCAAATATGGCGTGCGATATTGCCACATTTTTGTTTGCGGGAGTGGCTGCAACAACCTTTTCTTCGCTAAGGACCGTTACCAGCAACTCTTTCATCGTTGTTTTGCCGTAGCTACCGAGAACGGCAATTTTAACCCCGGGATGATCCCTGAATATTCGTTCTGATGCCTTTATTTGCTTCTGGTGTTTTGGTTCGGTGATTAATTTTTTACCAGCCCACAACGGTATAATTATCATTCGCGCCCATACCTGTGGGGAAGCCAGCGCAATCAGAATACCTAAAGCTTGCAAAACTAGCTCGTCTTTACTAGACCCAAACAAAAACAGCAGTATAGCTAGGCCTATTTGGAATAGCATCCCGCACACCATTCCTGCTCTTAAAATACGGGCTGCCATTGTTTTGGCGAACTTTCGCCGTTTCATGACCTTTCCAAAGTTATCTACCCGACGATACCAGGCTAGGTATGGTCTTACCTGGTACTCAGTCGACTGCAGCATATACACAATCGTTGTCGCATAGTTTATGCCATACTGACTCGCTAACCGGCGTATCATGACAGGAAATCTCTGATAAGTTTAGTTACTTTTTCGGTCTGGTCATTGTGCACAAAGTGCCCAGCACCAGTGACGATTTCGAGGCGTGCATTTGTCATTTTTGAAGAATATATTTCGCCATAAAGCGGCGGCGTCGCAGTATCTTTGTCTCCATATACTAGAAGGGTTGGCAGACGTACACGCGACGCGTTCTCTTGTACGTCTTGGGCGACAGTTTTCTTGAAGGTCTCCTGAAGATGCGGAGCAACCAGCATGTCTGATCCAGAAACACCATAAAGACGCTTGCGTAACGACTTCTTCTTGCTCTCCGGTAACCAGAAAGTAGCAGCCTTACCAGTTTTTGCTATTACTTTAATGGCGTGTTTTTTAATTTTTTCTCTGTCCCGAATGCCTGCCGCTCCTAGCAGCACAAGGCGGCTAGGGGTGAGCAAACCCTCTGATGTTGCGACCAAGGCAACCGAAGCACCATTTGAATGGGCGATAACTGCATAAGGTGTTTGCTGTAACTTTTCTAAGAAGTGGGCCAAAAAGCGACCATATTCCTGAAGCCCCCACACTTCTTTTGGCGCCTGTGTGCCACCGAATCCTGGCAAGTCAACTGATAAGACTAGATAATTCTTAGAGAGCTCTATGCGCAACTTATCAAATGTTTTTTGATCATCGCCCCAGCCATGCACCATAAGCAAGCAGGGTCCTTTACCGCTTATTTCGTAATTCACGGAGAGGTCATCAACTATTAATCTCATGACTTCATACTACTGCCCTACAGCATCGTCTAGTTTGGTCTGGAGCTCGCTGCGCGTTAGCTTGGCATCGGGTAACTGCAGTTTAAGTGGTGCGCCCCAGCTAGAGTAGGCAATCTTGCGGTTAGTGCCAGTGTATTCGACGGCGGCTAGCTGGTGGCCAATGGCATCGACCGTGAACTGCACCTGGATCGGTTGTGAACCTTGGTACTGCGACGGATCAAGTACGCTTAGTTGTTTAAGGCCCATCAAGGCATCAACCTGCTTGAGCATGGCCACGTATTTGTCGGCGGCAATGGCGGCTTGGTAGGTATAAAGTAGTTTGCCGTCTTGGCGGTCTTTTTTGACCTTAGAAAAATCGATGTCATATATCTGGTTGGTTTGCATCGAGTTAACGACGTCTTGGCGATTTTTTTGGCTTAACAGCGCGAATGGAATGGCGTCAAAAATGGCGTCAGCAAAGATGCCGTTATTATCTTGGTCAACGGTCTGTTTGCTCCAGACATTAAGAATCTTGCCAAAGTCGGGCTTTTTACCATCAACGCTGCCACCTTCGATCTTGGTGTAACGGGCAAAGTTCTGGGTGGGCGTACCGATGCTTTCGGTCACCACCACGCTCTTTTGAGCGTCTTGCGGGTTTTGGGTAACCGTCGAACTGGTCTTAACAACATTGTTGGCGCCAAAGCTAATTTGGTCGTACTGACTCAAGTTGCCAGCCTCGTTCTGGCTAGTAGTGTGTTTGGTAACACCGCTAACCACCAGGTTATTGCTGACCGCTGCCCAAAAGACGGTCTGTGGGTTCAGGTAATAGTAATGCCACCACAGCCAGCCAGTTAGGGCCAGCAAGATGATGCCGCCACCGACTGTAAAGGCGTAATACTGAGCTTTGGCGCGATAAGCCAGGTCTTCCAGATAGTCAGCTAACATATGAACTATTGTAACAGCTTTATTTTTAGGTATGAATCGTGTAAAATAACCCCTGGTTAACAGCGTGGGGATATAGCTCAGTTGATTAGAGCGCTGCCCTGGCAGGGCAGAGGTCCAGGGTTTGAGTCCCTGTATCTCCACCAAGTAAAACACCTCACCGGCGCGTGAGGTTTTTTATTACTGTTATAATAGAGTGACAAAGGGAGGTATTTTATGTCTGCAGGTGATCAATTACGAAATGCTGCCGGTAGCGCTAAAATTGCCGCCACCGAAAAGCGTCGGCAAATTCAAAAGGTTCGTGACACGGTTGAAAAAATGAAGCGTGACATGGACCATCTCCAGCGCACTGCCGACGAGTGGGAACGCCAGGCCAGCGACTTGGACAACCAAGTTAGACAGTTAGAACAACAAGGACGCGAAGCCGACGACGGCGAACGCCGCATGCGCGAGGCCCAACAAATCCAAACCTAGAGCGCTCTCTTGAGTAAACTGCCCTTTTCTAGTAAAATACCGAAGTTGGTGTGGCTCTTTAGCTCAGTTGGTAGAGCAGAGGCCTGAAGAGCCTTGTGTCCCCAGTTCGAGTCTGGGAGGAGCCACCAAATAACCTGCAAGCCTATAAACCCGTTTCCGCGGGTTTATTTATTATTCGGCGTTCTTTAGACGATCAACCTGCACGGCAAACTCAATTACCTCTAAGCAATTATCAAATTCAACGCTGCACTGCACTAAGTCGGCAAATTCTTGGCTCTTAAGGGCGGTTACGGCTTGAGCGCTTAGCTCAACACTTTGTGCCGGGGCGGCTTCTTCAACTGCTGGCTGTTCGTTTGACTGCAAGCTATTAAATGCGGCCACGCCAACTAGAGCGGCCCCACCAATTAAAACGGCGGTGCGGGCCTTCTTCCAACCACCTGATAATTTCTCGCGCCAGCCAGAACGCTTTTCGATTGGTTCGGCTGGTTGCAGCAATGACACCAATCGATCAGGTACATATACAACAAATTCTTCTTCTGGGGCTGGCTTAACTACTGTCTTGTGGCCAGAAGACGGCGGTAAGGCCTGAGGCTTAAAGATAGGTGCTCTTAGTAACGTTAAGGTTGCACCTTCAGAATAAACACCTGGGACTTGTAAAACATCGGCAAACGGATTATCGACTTCACCCCTGGTTTCAGCTTTTATAAGCTCTTTTAGGGTGGGGTCATCCACCTCATTTAAATCAATAACTTCTGGCTCATTATCTAAATCGTCAAATATACGATCGATCGCCGGGTCACTGTTTTCGTCGACCATTACCGGATCGGGCTCATACTGACGTCGAGGGCGATAGGAATCACCATTCATGCTTTCAATGCGGACCTCTTCAAAACGTTTGCGCGAAGCAGCGATCGCCGCCCGGCTAGTGTCTAAGGGTTGTAAATGTTGTCTTGCATCCATGGTATGTCATATTATTATCTCACGGGCAAGCAAATAGGTAAAGCTGATAGGGCTTGCACCCAACAGGGGTATCGGTTATAATCCCCTTTGTATTTTCAACAGATACGTTCAGATAGATACGCGGGTGTAGCTCAGTTGATAGAGCGCTTCCTTGCCAAGGAAGAGGCCACGAGTTTGAGTCTCGTCACCCGCACCAAAGAAAGGACCCACTGCCAAGTGGGTTTTTTCTTTGGTCTAGGTGCAGGGTCCAAACTCGAAGCCCGCAAGGGCGAGTTTGTTCGTGACGAGCAGGCGCAGATGCTGGTATCGAGCATGCGAGGAAACGCGAGCGCAGCGAGGTCTCCGTTTCATACTTAGAATTAGAGGTATTCATTTCATGACAAAAAGAAGTGACTGGACAGTTTGAATCCAGTAATCAATATGTCACAATATAGCTAGAAAAGATTGGTGGGTCTAAATAACGGAGGGCTCACCAGTGGATACGCAAAAACTTCTTACAGTACTTGAAGATATCGTCGAATACGATGCCAAGGTCAATCTTCGTGGCCGCCTCACTGAAATCGAAAGCCAGCTGGCGCAAAACAACGCAGAAGCATTTAAGGCGGCCGAGGAAATGAGAGACGAACTTTATCAACAACTGGGGGCTGCGCCAACAAACACCTATCCGCCATCACTCTACTCAATAATTGTTGAATTAGATGGTGAGGAGTTTGTTGGCAACGGTGCATTGTCCGAGCTAGAAGAGATTTTTTCCGGTAGTTCGCTGAGCATCACTGGCCGCATCGGTGACTATCGCGCAAGCTACACACAGTTCCTTGATCATGCCTCCGGACTCCGTGGCGGCTTAGTCACGATTGGCATCACGCCTTATCGTTCTCTTAACTACCAGGTCGGCCTAACTATACCTAGCGATCAGGCAGATATCCGCGACGTCGCGGAACGTCTAAAGAACTTGGACATCTTCTTGCGCACTTGCTCAGAGGTAGTCGGCGAAGACGGAACGTCAAATATTGTACGCGTTGACAATGGTTCTATCATTCTCTTCCTGGCGGAGACTATACCTGTAGCCAAAGCAATTGATGTCGTTCTCAAGCATGTTCTGAAGCTCTACCAGGAAGTTCAGAAGATACAAAAGACCCGTTTAGAAATCGAGGGGCTAGGAATTGACAATGAGATCAAGCGCCAAACACTTGAGAAGCTGAAAGAGGGGGAAGCTTCGATAAAGAATGCGTGTATCGGAGAGGCTCGTTTGGAAGTGTTCGAGCTTCACAAAAACGGCGCGTCTGGTCGCGAAAAGGCAGAACTCGAGTCTCACTTCGAAACGGCCTTCAGCCTCGTCCTTAAAGATATACAAGAAGGTGTAAAGGTGGAGGTTATCCCACCGACGGCGAGCGCTGCCAAGGACGGGTCAATTCGCGAACCTGCTCTCCAGAAGTCGCTTGCAAGTAAGAACCAAGAACTTCGCACGCTGTATAGCGGAACACCGGAAGCGAAGCAGCTACCTTTCTCGGTCAAAGTCACCAAAGAAGAGATTAAAGAACTAGACAAAGCGCTGAAGAAGCCAACGGGCTCAAAGCCAGAACCTGCAACTCCGGACAAGAAGGTTGCACCAACGAAGGGATCAAATTCCAATAAGCCCTAGCGAGAGAAGATCCAGATAATGCTTATGGTTATTGACAGTACGTCAATGACCTTGTGTTACATGCTATAATATAAGGTGCACTTGGAGCCGAGCCAGGCGAGGTGGGCTCAAACAAAAACCCCATGTGTGTGGAAAAACTACAGCGCTCTCTATGCGCTAGAAAGGAGGTTAACCAAATGGTTTTACAGATAGCTTACGATTTGCATCAGCATGGACGAGACTATGATGCGGTGTATGCCGTCATCAAGGCAGCGGGTAGCAATACTCACCCTCAAGGTTCGGTCTGGCTTGTTGACACGCTTACTAGCCCACAGTTACTTCGTGACGGCTTGCACAAAGCTGGTGACGAGAACGACGAGTACTTCGTCGCACCTATTACTCGGAACTGGGCCAGCTTCAACATGAACAAAGAATCTGTTGAGTGGCTCAATAGTTCCAGTCGTCGCTGGTAGCGGCGTTGAAGTGGCCCGGCCTCGCCTGGGCCACCTCCTACTTCGGTGGTTTCGAGAGAAGCCCCATTAGCTGCACCGAAGAAAAACACTCAATCTTGCTACTGAGTGTTTTTCTTTGTTCTGGTTAGGCGACAGGAACTACTGAGTAGTTTGTTCGTGACGAGCAGGCGCAGAAACTTGTTTCGAGCATGCGAGGAAACGCGAGCGCAGCGAGATCGAGTCCTCGCACCAATCAATTATCGTGGACACTACGCCCTCCATTTCCACTTTAATATAGCCATATTCCAACTTGGCGCTATAATAGGACAAGTTCTTTGCAATAATAATCAATTCAAGAGGAGACCGACATGGCTACAGGATACTGCGTTAAGTGTAAGGAAAAAGGCGTTGAACTATCATCACCAGAAGTCGTCCAAACTGCCAAAGGTGGTTACATGGCCAAGGGCAAGCACGAAAAATGCGGCACAACCGTTTGTGCAATGATGTCCAAAGAGAACGCTGAAAAGGCTGTAGCCGAAGGCGCCACCAAGAACTACTAAGCTTCTAAGCCTAAAAAGGTCCCGTCTTCATGATGGGGCTTTTTTAATGGGGCTTTTTTATTTGGCAACCATAACGACGACTGGTTTACGCAAATGTTAAACTTAAGCTAGAACAACCTTAACCATAAAGGAGCTTAACAATGGCTAAATACGTCGATGGATTCATACTAGTAATACCAAAAGGCAAAGAAGCCGAATACCAAAAAATGGCCGAAGACGGCCGGGACTCCTGGATGAAGCACGGTGCCCTGCAATACCTAGAATGCCGCGGCGACGACCTTAAACAGCAAGAAATGGGCGACCTAAAATCCCGTGACTACAAAGAAATGACTGGTGCCAGCTCCGACGATAATGTCTGGTTCTCTTTTATCGTTTTTGAGTCTAAAGAACACCGTGACGAAGTCAATGCCAAGGTTATGAAAGAGATGGGCGAAGCCTACGACGAACAAACCAGTTTTGAAATGCCCAACGACATGAAGAAGATGGCCTACGGCGGGTTTGAAGTAGTCGTAGAAGGTTAAAGCTTAGCGAGTTATTGACGGCAGGTAATGTTTTATTTGTTATGATGCCTATATGAAGACAACATTTCTATTACATGGTGGAAAACTAAAACTAAAAGACGAGCGCAACGATAGTTACTTTCGTGAGCTAGCCAAGAACCTAAGCGACGGTGATCAGGTACTCTTCGTTGGCTTTGCGCGGCGTGGCCAGGATGACCGTATAGAAGTCTACGAGCGTGAAAAGCAACTCTTTCTCAAGCAAGCCGAAGCTAACGTCGAGTTTGTAAACGCAACTTACGACAACTTTATGGAGCAAGTTAGAGCAGCAAAAGTCATACACATAACAGGCGGTCAGTCTCCAGAGCTTCTAAAGGACATTCAGAAATACCCTGACTTTATTGATGCCATCAAAGGAAAAGTTGTTGGTGGGTCTTCGGCCGGGGCCTGCCTATTCTCGACTTATTATTTTTACGATGACGATTCGGGTGTACTCGAAGGTCTTGGCACTTTGCCTATACGCTTACGCGTCCACAGCGATAACCCCGCATATGGCAAAATCGAAGAGTCCATCTCCCTCTTAAACAAGTACCCTAATGAACTAGAGCTTGTTTTGATCGAAGAATGTGCCTGGATCACCAAGCAAGTAGATTTATGACACCTGCCCCCACCTATATTTGATACAATTTATACATGAGCGACATATCCCCCTCCGAGCAAATTGACGACATCATAAAGTTGCATGGCGGCTGGAAGGGCGACCTCATAAAAGACATACGCACCGTTATTACTACCGCCGATTCTAGAATTGTGGAAGAAGTAAAGTGGAAAATGGCAACCCGGCCAGAAGGCCTACCGGTGTGGTCTTGCAATGGAATAGTTTGCTTTGTTGAAGTCTGGAAAGACAACCTCAAGCTGATCTTTTTTAAGGGCGCTCGGCTAGATGACCCTAGTAAGTTATTTAA
>JAUPVS010000008.1 GCA_030916945.1 Patescibacteria group bacterium | reverse complement strand
CCGCTATGGTCATTTTGGAAACGGGTTTGCTTGGGATTCGGCTGTTTAAGCACGAGCACTATTGCATTCGCTAGGGGTAGTCGTTAGAGTAGCTATATGAATCCTACCGAGCCGACCATTGTTACACCGCCAGATATTAATGCGCCAATGCCAGCAATCGCCCAAGATCCACATGCCGGTCGTAAGAAGGTACTTGGCTGGTTAGGCTGGTTGGGTGGCTTGGTGCTGATCGGTGGGTTGGTAATTATGTTGAACTTGTTTATCGCCCAGCCCTTCCAGGTAGACGGCGAATCGATGTCACCCACATTAACCACTGGCCAATGGCTGTATGTCGCCAAAGCCCCTAAGACTTGGTCGCGCTTGAGCGACGACAAATACATACCGAAAAGGGGTCGAGTGGTCATAGTGGTTAGCCAAGGTTCGGGCGGCGCTGAACATTTTGTGAAGCGCGTTGTCGGTATACCGGGGGATCGTGTTAAGGTGGCCGATGGCAAAATAACCATCTATAACAAAGCCAATCCGAATGGTTTTAATCCTGACAATGCTGATTGCTGTCGTCAGCTGGCCGCAACGGCCGGCACAACCGACCTTATAGTCCCCGAGGGCCGGGTATTTGTGGTTGGTGACAATCGTGAAGCCGGTGGTTCAATTGATTCACGCTCCAGCTTGGGTACTATTCCTTCAGAAGAAATAGTTGGTCAGGTGCTACTTCGTTTTCAGCCGTTTAGAACACTTTAGCTAAATGTGTTTGTAGTGGTCTAGTCCGTGGTCGACGCGTTTGATGTGGCGCCTGTGGATGTAACGGATAATACCGATCAGGATAATTGGTAGGATCAAGAAAATACTAAGCAATAAAAGCACCTTAACTTCGCCGCGTTGGCGGTAAAACCAGCTCCTAATTAGTAAGGTGGCGTCACTATCCGGGCCCATATCGATTGTTTGGGTAGTGGTAAAGGTTTGGCCGTCATTTAAATAGACAACCCGTTTGATGACTTGCTCGCCACCTGCCAGATAGTTGCGGTTAATCCGTTCTAGTTCGGTCTTGCGATACAAGAACTGGTCATCACTAAAGTACTCAACCTTGCTAAAGCCCACGCTGTCGACTGGGCTGGCTAACTGAACTGTTAAAAAGTCGCCCCGGACAGACACGGTTTTGGGTTGCAGGGTGCCTTTGAGGTCTTTATAGGTAATCTCGCAATTAGTGACTGGTTCACACAAACCTGGGGGCACTACCATAACAGTTGCGACAGCCGCAAAGGCATCGGCCCCAGCCTCTTCTCCTTGGACGCTAAGTGAGCCAGCTCCGGTCATGCCGGCCCCCAGGGTGCCAATCTTGGTCCAGGTCGTATTTTGGATAGTAGCGGTGCCTAGTTTGGAGCAACTGGCTGGTTCGTAAGTTTCGAAGTAAGCGTCAACTGCAAACTGGGCAGCCGGTGTGGTGGTTTTGGCATATAAGGCACTGCCAGCCGGTAAGCCATCGACCGCTGCCGAGAACTGGGTCAGATCACTGCGCCCACACTGTACGGTAGGTGCTAGTTCTTCGCCCTCAGCTTGAACGGTTTGCGTAAGGCCTGTCGCTAGTAGTACTGCCACAAGCAGGAGTACGGTTGCAAGACGGGGAAGACGCGACCTCATTTTTGTTACTGTAGGCTTACAGTACCCTTAACTTCGATGGTTTCTTCGGTGGTGTAGTTCTTGTATTTGTTGGTGACGCTAATTGCTTGGATGGCTTCGCCACTGTCAACTTCGTAAATGACAACTCCAGCTAGTTGTTTGCCGGGGTCAATTGATGTTCCAACGATGGCGTCGGCGACATCATCTTTACTTAGGAACTCGGCGGTAATTGAACCACCGGCGGCGTTGGTGGCTTTGAACATACCACTGGTGGCGTACACGGTTCCAGACTTGAGACGGTTACCAACCACAACCGATACCTTAACTAGTTCTTTGCCGGCCGCCGCTTTAACGTACTTTGAGTCTGATACGTAATTGCGTTCTACCTTGGTTATCATAAAGCTGGTGCCGTCGCTGAGGTTAACCTGCTGATTAAGCTTGGCTTTGATGTCCTGGTTTTTGAGGCTGGTCTGTTTGTCTTCGATTAAGTTGGACACGTCCAGTGTGCCATCACTACGGTCTTGGACGTCGCTACTACCCTTAACGGCATTAGTAATGCTCGAAGCTGGGCTACTGCTGCCTGTTAGTAAGAAATAAGCGCCAGCACCGATGCCAACCAAAACAAGCACGCCCACAACCACCATTACGATAACTAGGCCTTTCTTGGACTTACCGCCACCACTGTTAGCTGACATCATCGGAGGGGTTGGAGTGGCCATGGGTTGTGGAGTTGGCGTGATCGGTTGGGTTGGTATAGCTGGCTGAACCAGGGGTTGAGGTGTTTCGGGTTGCTGTGGTTGCTGGGGCTGAATAGGTTGCTGTGGTTCCATTGTTTTCCTTGTTTGTTTTAGTATTTTCTATATTTTACCATAAGCTTTGCGGAATCAAGCTGGCGGTAAAGGGCTATCGATTGTACGAGTAGTTTTACTGACCATGTGCCCATTTTCGTCTGTTTTGTAAATGACGGCTGTGCCAAAAATCATCTCGACATTGCTAATTTCTTGGTCACTGATATTTTCTATGTACTTAATTAGTGACCGGATCGAATTACCATGGGCCACAATCAATACCGTTTTATCTTGCTGAAGTAATGGGACGACCTGTTCTTTATAGAAGGGCACACTGCGTTCGTAAACATCCTTAATAGTTTCGCCGTCTTCCACCGGGTAGTCCCAGCTGCGTCGCAACTGTTGAAAGGCTTCTTCGCCAATAGCTTCTTTAACTTCCCATTTGTTTTTGCCGGTAAATTTGCCGTAGTCACGTTCATTAATGGCACCGGTAATTTTTACTGGCACGTCTGGCGTCGGTGAATATTTGAGTATGCCATGAAGGGTCTCGCTGGTACGGGTTTGCTCCGACACGTAGACTTGGTCAAACCGGATGTCATGCAAGGCCTGGCCCATCAGTTCGGACTCGTGACGCCCCTTGTCGGTGAGGTGAACATCAGTTGTTCCAGTCCAGACCCCTTTAGCATTCCAGGTTGACTCACCGTGACGAACAATTACTAACTTACCCATTACGGCTTCACCAGGTTCTGGGGACTACCATTGAGGTAGCTGGTTATGTTGTCGGCCGTGGTTTGGTTGATGCGTCCTAAGGCCTCGACCGTATTAAAGGCATTATGATTAGTAACCAGTAGGTTGGGGAGCTTACGCATAATGTCCAAAGCCACGCCTTGCTCGAGTTGTTGGCGTTTACCAGTCTTGCGCAGCGTGATTAGTTCGTTGTGAATGTCGACTAAGTTCTCGCCCTCAAAAACGTCTAAGGCGGCACCGGCCAAGCTGTTGTTGGCTAGGTCGGTAATGAGCGCCTCGGTATCAACAAGCTCACCGCGCGCCGTGTTAACTAGTAGGGCAGTCGGCTTGAGTCGACCGAGTTTTGATTCGTTAATAAGGTGATGAGATTCCTTGGTGTAGGGAATGTGCAGGCTAACCACATCGCTTTGGTCGAGTAGCTTGTCGAGCGGTAGGTAGTCTATTTTGTGCTGTTTAGACCAGTCGTGATCGGGAAAGGCATCATTGGCGACTACTTTCATGCCAAAACCCTGGGCAATGGCGGCGACGTTTTTGCCAATGTGGCCGGTACCAATTAGGCCAAAAGTCTTGCCGTATAAATCGACGCCCTGCAGGCTATCGTGGGTAGCGTTGCCCTGGGCAAAAGCAGTCTGAGCGGCAATAACCTTGCGCGTCAGGGCTAATAGTAGTGTAAATGTGTATTCGGCCACGGTGTGTTCGCCGTAAGTCGGTACGTTAGCGACTTGTAAGCCCTGCTTAAGAGCGGCCTTAAGATCGACATGGTTAAAGCCGGTGGAACGGCAAGCAATTAGTTTGAGTTTAGGGAACTGGGCAATTAGTTCGGCCGGCATGGCGCTACTGACAAAGCCCGATATAACCTCGGCGTCGGGGTCAACATTGGTGGCCGACAGCGGCTCTGCCGTAAAGCGTAGTTCGCCGGCGTGGGCCAGGAGTTTTTGGAGCGATTCTTGGTCTTGGGGGTGGGCATCATATATATGGATGATCGGCATAACCGTTATTATGACCAAAGGGACTCGACTAGGCAACCCAGCCAACGTACAATAAGCATAAGCTATGAAGATTACAGCAATTACTGGTCGTCAGATTATTGATTCACGCGGCAATCCAACGGTTGAGGCCGAGGTTGTCCTAGATGGTGGTCAGATCGGCCGGGCGGCGGTGCCGTCGGGGGCTTCGACCGGTCAGCACGAGGCTGTCGAGCTACGCGATGGCGATAAAGCCTGGGGCGGCAAAGGCGTTTCTAAAGCAGTGGCTTATGTAAATGGTGAGATTAAGCAGGCCTTATTAGGCAAAGACGCTAGCGAGCAGTCCGACATCGATCGAGCCATGATCGACCTGGATGGCACCCGTAACAAAGGTCGACTTGGCGCTAATAGTATTTTGGCAGTATCTTTGGCGGTGGCCCAGGCGGCCGCGGCGGCGCACCAGCAACCTTTATTCCGTTATGTTGCCAGCCTGGCGGGCACCACACCATCGATGCCACGCCCGATGATGAATATAGTTAACGGCGGCCAGCACGCCAGTGGCTCAACCGACATTCAGGAGTTCATGATCGTACCATTATCGTCCAAGGGGATCGCTCAGTCGGTACAGATGGGCGCCGAGATCTTCCACGCCCTTAAGCCAATTGTGGCCGCGTCGCATTATGCCACCACGGTAGGTGACGAGGGGGGCTATGCCCCAGCCGTTAATCATGGCAATCGCGAAGCACTCGATATGATAACTAAAGCCATTAGTGATTCCGGCTATAAACCTGGCCAAGATGTTGGCTTAGCGCTTGATGTGGCCGCTTCGGAGCTGTTTAAAGATGGTAAATATGACCTCAAAACCGAACACCATCGGCTTGATGCCGCTCAAATGGTGGAATGGTACAGTGACTTGATTGACCAGTACCCGATAATATCGATAGAAGATGGCCTTGATCAGAATGACTGGCCGGGTTGGGCGGCGCTAACAGCCAAGCTTGGTAACAAGGTTCAGCTAGTCGGTGACGACTTACTAGTAACCAATACCCATATGATCGAAAAAGCCATAGCCTTAAAGTCGGCCAACGCCGTGCTAATTAAACCCAATCAGATTGGTACCCTAACCGAAACTATCGCCGCCGTGGCCATGGCTCAGCAGAATGGCTTTAAAACGATTATGTCGCATCGTTCTGGCGAAACCGAAGATGTCAGTATTGCTCACTTGGCGGTTGGCTTGGGTGCCGGTCAAATTAAAACTGGCTCATTGTCACGCGGCGAGCGTACTGCTAAGTACAACGAACTATTACGCATCAGCGAACAGCTATAAACTTCGCCAAAGGCAAAAGCCAGATCTTTCGATCTGGCTTGGGTTGCCATTTTTGTGAGAGTACTTTTACTAAAGTACTGCGCCGTCTTCAACAAGTGGGAATACTGGAAGCACTTGGTTGAAGTTTTCGTCGTTGTCCGAAAGGATTTCGTTGTCAGATAGTAAGTGGTTGTCTGACAAGATTTCAACGTCGTTATTATTCATTTCGTTAGTGTTGAATGAATCGGTTGCAGTGTTAGTAGTGGTGTTGGTCGTTGTATTGGTGGTAACTGGGTTGTTTGAGGCAGTGGTGTTGTTATTGTTGCTGCCGTTACCATTGTTGCTGTCAACTGTCATAGTGAAGTTGAGGCTCATGCTCTTAGAAACGTTCTTGGTCCAAGAGTTGCTGGTAGTAGTGGTGCTAGTGTTGGTGTTATTAAATGAACCGCTGATGGCTGAAGCGGCAGGAAGCCAGGCGGCTTTCTTAACGACTCCACCACCAACTACGCCTGCACCGCTACCGGCGGCTACGGCGTCATCGCCTTCGACTGGAACTGAACAGCTGCCAGTACCAACGACGGAACCAACTGGTGAATTAATGCTTTGAGTGGTAGTTGCCGGACTGCTATTTGTGGTGGCGGCCTTGGCTAAGTCGCTACGTACGATACTAGAAACCAAAATTGCTGAAACAACAATCGACGAAACGATTGAAGCAAACATTACTAGAGCCATGGTAATGATCTGTTTGTTTTGGTCTGTAGCGCTTTGTAGCTGAGCCATAGTTTTATCCCCCAATTATTTAAATAGTTGCGACCCCGTACCCTCACAGTCCGTGTCTATTTATAACTATAGCCCGCTTAAGGTTGTATTTATATTGTTGTTTTTACTGCACAACAAAAAAGTGGCAAAACTCCTTGTTTTTTCGCTAAACTGTTGGCTCAGAGGTTCGGTGGGTAGCTTTACAGCACTGTTTTTTACAACATATGTCCACAGACTATTGTTTGTGAAGTCTATTACCGTCTGCCGCTGACCTTTGTGGCTTGTGCAATTTCCTGAACAAAACCCGAACGGGTTTTTACATACAACCAAAAGGTGCTCCGCATTTATAGGGCAATTATTAAAAGATTGAATTAACTTATTTAATAAAGTTATTAACTAAGTTAATTATCTTTTTTAACATTCGTGTCAAATGTGTGGAGCACCCCAAACACACTTGTGGAAACCCATTCGTATTTTGTTCAGTTTGCGTAAATTATCTAAAGTCGGTTGATGAAGTCCATATGCACAATAATATTGTCTAATCGTAATGCAAAGAGCATAATCGAAGCATAAGCAAGGAGGCTCAATTATGGACGTACAAATTAACTGGGTGGCGGTACTACTAGCAACCCTGTCGACCATGGTGGTGGGTTCGGTCTGGTACATGCCAGCGGTGTTTGGTAAGAGCTGGTCCAAGATGGTTGGGATGACCAAAGAAAAGCAAGAAAAGGGTGCCGGTAAGGCGATTGCCGTAACTGTCGTGGTAAGTTTTATATCGGCCTTTGTTTTGGCTCACATGACCTACATTAGTAGTGTCTTTTATAAGGAGTCGTTTATGGTGAGTGCTTTCACGACGGCCTTCTGGCTATGGCTGGGCTTTACGGCGGCCAGGTTCATTACTCACGACGCCTTCGAACAGCGCCCAACCAAGCTTACGGTCATGAACGTCGCGCATGAGTTGGTTACCTTTATGGTGATGGCTCTAATCATCGGCGCCCTTAAGCCCTAGTTTAGAGTTTGGTAAAACATTCACAGCGAGCGTGGGCTTTAATGAAAATCAAGCCCTCGGGATCATCAAACAGTTGTTTCGTTTGGCTGGGCTGACACTTTAGAGCCCGTAGTTTTAAGTCTTGTATATCAGTCGGCAAGGGGATGCATAAGTCCATCTTGTTCATCGGCTTAGTAACCGGCTTGTCAGTATTAAAGTAGATGTCTTTAAGAATAGTTTGGCAGTCGCAACACGCCTGTTCGTAGTTCTCGGCCGACTCGATGGCACCGTAGGCAGTAACTGGTAAGTTGCTTTCAGACACCGCCTGGTGTGCCCACGAGCAGATTGTCTTATGGTCGCTATGCCCGGTGATGCCGTTAGGTTCAAAGGTAAACACGCTGTCCGGTCGGACATCGTTCATTATGTCTGTTAGCTGCTTTACGGCAGTTGCGCTGCCAGCCGCAGCCAGTCCGCCATCCTCGTAATCTAACCAGTAGTGCTCGGAAACATCCAGCAGCCGCAGACAGTCCTCTAATTCCTTAGTTCGAATTTCACCTAGCTGAGTCTGGGGCCAACGTGTTTCGTTGGCGGTTTTGCCAGCATCGCCACGGGTGGCGGTAATCAGCACGACGCGTTGCTGGTTGCGCCGGGCGATGGCAATTAATCCGGCCATGGCCCAGGCTTCGTCGTCGGGGTGAGCCCAGATGCCTAGGATGGTCCCAAGCTGTTTAATGTCGGCCGGCTGGCATTGCATGGCTCTAGTATATAATGACCACAGTCATGATTGTTCTATTAAACTCCTCCAAGACAATGCGTAGCCATAGTGACCATCCGGTGCCGACGCGGCGACCGCCACTAGAAGCCGAAGCCCGGGAGCTTAATCAGCTGCTAAGAACCAAGACACCAGCAGAATTGCAGAAACTAATGCATATTTCGCCAACCCTGGCCGCCAAAACACATCAGCTGATCGAAAACTGGCAAAGCCCCGGTACGATTGCGGCGCTTGATGGCTTTGTGGGTGACATCTACAAGGGTCTTAAAGCCGAAGATTTTACTGAGCCGGAACGTAAATTTGCCGACCATCATCTGCGCATACTTTCGGGACAATACGGCATTGTTAGCCCGCTCGATCTAGTTAGCCCGTATCGGTTAGAAGCCATGTATATCCTGAAAGGAAAGGGTTTTAAGAACCTGTACGACTTTTGGCAAGATAAAGTTGCTAAGACGTTGCCCAGCCAGGGCGCGATTGTGAACGTCGCTTCGGTTGAATATGCCAAGCTGGTAACGCCGTTTGTCGACCCGTTAAGAGTAATCAGCCCGCTCTTTTTAACCATAGCCAAAGGCAAGGAACCGACCTTTGTGGCCATTCACGCTAAGTGGGCGCGTGGTGCTTTTGCGCGCTGGATTGTTAAGCAAGGTCTGACCAGCCCAAACCGCCTCAATGAGTTTAACGACATGGACTATGCATTCGATGCGGAGCTAAGCACACCGCAGCAACCCACCTACATCAAGACTTTGGGGTAGCTTTCTTTTCAGTTACTACACTGTAAATCTTGCTTAAAATGGCTAGGGAAACGCAAACTATGCCCAGTATCAGGCTGGAAATCTGCAGGTTGTGAAGCAGGGTTTCTAAGAGCTTAGCGGTGGCCTTTTGAGTAAGGGCGTCGGTGGTGTTACCTAGGCTGACGTGGGTAGCGATATAGATCGATAGGCTAAATAATAGCGAACCAAGTCCAGCCCCCATGGCAATGCGGCGGAAGGTTTTAACATGGTGCACCGACAGCCAGACCGAAGCCACTAGTAGCAAGACGGTAACCACCACCACTAGCCAGGTGGCTTGGTGGAAGCGGACGTAGGTGTCGTGAGCCTGCTTAAGACGGGTGTCGGTCAGGTTAACTTTGGCGGCGTTTTCTTCGATAACAATGTTATCTGCCACCGGCGCCAGCTGGGTGGTTTTAAGTTGCTCGACAACGCCGGCCATCACCGGATTAAAGTCGATTGTAACTTGCTCGGAGTTGCTGTTGAGCTGGTTAATCAGGGCGCTGTGGACGGTTTGGTTGGTTGTTTTCCAAAGTGTACTAAATTGGGGCGACTGCACGGCTGCCAGGATGTTCTTATAAATGATTGGCTGCATTTCGCCTTGCAATTGGGCGGCGGCCTGACCGGCTACTTGGTTATTGGGCAACAATAGATTGGCCAGCTCTTGCGCCGAAGTGTTCTTTACTAGTTGCTCGCTAGTTTTTTGGGCAATAAAGTTTTGGATTTCGGGTTTAGTCGATAGCGGCGCCACCGTTTTTACAAAGGTTGGTGTGTCGGTTAGGGTGCGGTTGAGCCAAACCAATACCAAGCTCGACAGAATCAGGCTAATTGCCAAGGTACCGCATAACGAGGCCAGGATGGTTCGGACGCGATGGCTGGTTTGGGCTGGGCGCTTTGACGCAACAGGCATAGCAATATTAAACCACTAACTAAATAAAAACGTAAGCGCTAACCAACCCGACGGCCGTTGCGACGTTTTGTTACGCCCAGCTCAACAGTATCCAGGCCACCCCAGATACCTTCGGGTTGGCGAGTGCGGATGGCATAATCGGCACATTCGTCTCTGACCACACAATTAGCGCAGAACATTTCCACTAACTGCTTTTTTCTTGCTTTATAATCTTTCAATCGCTCGTTCGGTCGCTGATAGAAATCGTTAGTCGTAATATCAGTTGTGCTGGTCGGGCTGCAAAGTGCTTGGTCGGCCCAGGCTTCCTCGCTAAAATGTTTGGATATAAAGTTTCTCCGGGCGCGCAGTTCTTCTGTGGTTTGTTCTAGCAGTCCATTTGCCCTTAGACCAGACGCCATATCTGATTCTGGTACAAGGAGTAGACTGAGAAATGCGATTCGCTGTCGTGCCTCTAATGACAAGTCACCCTGATTAACTCTGGCTATGCTTGACATTAACCAGCCAGCTTCTTTGTCGTTGTTAATTTGTGGTAAATTTACTCCGTTGGCAATATAACGCTGTATTTCATCGTCAAAGACAATATGATTGATCGCCTCTTTATACATTTCTGAATGGCGAATATCCATGACGAGTACATCAGGCATGCCTGACCTAGTGCCTTTTGCCTTACCTGATCGACTGATTGCTGACCGGCCGCTCCAGTCAACTAAGCTTTCGGCTAGTTCATCACGGATTTTACGAGCTGTGAGTGGCGATACATCCTCATCGGTATAGTCCCCTGTGTCACGATAGACGTGAAGCAGGCTCATTTCTCGTACCACAATTAGCGCACCTAGAAACCTACCGCTGTATTGGCGCTCTAGTATTGTTGGCGGCATACCTTCAAAACTGACCACATCCGGGCCAATTATTAAGAGTCGGCGGGCGTCATCGCCGTAGCGGTCAAGGGCGCGCTGATTGCCTTCTTCTAATACGCTTGGGTCAAATAGGGGTATGTGGTTGTCGAGTGGAGACAGCTGGGCGGTTCGCTGCAACGATTCGCGCATGGCCAGGTTGATGTCGGCCATGGTCAGGGTTTGCGGTGGTTCCATAACGCTGAGTTCGGGGCGTGGCGCCATGGCTTGATCGGTGTGGCCTGTTATGGCTGCAATCGGCAACTCACTCATAACTCATATACTACACCATAAATTCTATAAACTTATCATTTTTCGGATTTGTAAAGAGTATCCAAGCTTGCTTAACAGGACTATAATAAGAGTGTAAATAAAGGGGAGGTCGTTATGCCGTTAATGGGACCAATGGGAAATGCCGGAGCACGTAGACGAGGCCGCCGCCGTGGATTAGTAGTCGGAGCAGCTGTGGGATCAGCCGCCGCCCGTCGCCACCAACCCGATGCTGCCGAAGAGCCAGCCGCCGCCGCGCCAGCACCGCAGGCTGCGCCAGCCGATGACAGTATTGAGCAACTTAAGAAGTTAGCTGAGCTGCGTGACCAGGGCATTTTAACCGAAGAAGAATTTGCCGCTAAGAAAACCCAAATTTTGGGTCTATAATAAGCATTAGTGACTAAAAAAATAATCTACGCCAAAAGTACCAAACAAGAGTACCGCAAGTTTCTGGCGGTGGTTGGTTTTATATTTGTAACAGCCACACTGATGAGCACGCTGATTTCTTTTAGATGGGAAGATTGGATTCGCTGGTACTTGGGCAGTTCATTGCTGGTATTTGGTGGTTTTAAGCTGATTAGCTTTGATTCGTTCTCGCAAGTGTTTCCACGCTACGATCCGCTAGCCGCTAAATATTCGTGGTACGCCTTTGCCTACCCAATTGCCCAGGTTATGCTGGGTGGATTTTTTATACTCGACATTGCGCCGGGCTTTCGCAACCTGCTGACAGCCGCCATGGGTATTTTTGGATTAATTAGCATGGTGACCAACTTGGAACGACAGGGTCCAAGTGCCCAAAATACCTGGCTGGGCCATGTTTTGCGTTTACCAATGTCAACGGCGCTACTGTTTGAAGACGGTATGATTGCCGCCTTTGCCACGATTCTACTTATTGCCGGTATTTTCTAACGAATAGTTTGTAGGGCGTCGGGGATAATGCTGACCGTTGCTTGGGCATCGGCTGGCAGCATCATAACTTCGCCGTCGAGGTGAATATTTTCGTTTCGGGGAACACCAAAGCTGTAGCTAGACTGTTGCGGTAGCTTCTTTAGGCCAAAGATGAATAGCAAAAGATTAAGAGCGATTCTAAATAACCAGAACTGGGCCCGGTGGGGCTGAGCGTAAACCCTAAATGAGCCGTTGTTAACATCGCTCTTGTTACCTACTCTTAGTACCTTAGACATATGGGGGACGTTGGCAAAAACCAGACTGTCGTAACTTCGGACTCGACCATCGGCATTAGTTATGGCCACGGGTCGGAAGGTAAAGATCGAGCGGGCCACAATCATAATTTCTTTAATGGGACCGAGTTCTTCTTTGTTAAGTAACGAAGCGGCGTGGGCAGTTAAGCCGACACCCATGTAGGAGTGGGCATAGCGCCGGCGCGTGCCACCATCTTTATTAATCTTGAGTTCCAATAAATCCATTGGGCTGGGGTCGTTATGTAAAATAGCCCAAGTTAACGGCCGCTTGCGGACACTGCGGCGATGATCGTTGGCATTACCACTAGGTAGGATGGCGCAAACCGGCTTTGCCTCAGGATTAGCCTGCTTGCCGCGCATGACGCCATTAATAACTTCGTTATAGCCACCGTCGCCACTGGCCGAAATAATGAGTGGATGCTTAAGGTCTTTGGTGGCCTGGTAGGCTAAAGTTTCGGCATGACCAGCATAGTCGGTGGCTTGAACGGTAACTACTAAATCACGCTTGCGCAGACGCTCGGCCATGCGGCTGGCTTTTTGCTCAGCTTGCCCACTGGTGCTTACCGGGTTATAGATAATCAAAATATCGGAGTAGCGTGACATGCTTACTAGTATACGTGCTTATATGGGCTTGCAAAGCCTTGGCGATACGCTTATGCTAAAAGCAGGAAGTGAGAGACTTCCACTCAGACCTCGGCAGTAGCCGGGGTCTATTAAGCTAAACTGGAGTACAATAAGGTTATGGAATTTGCAGTTGCAGCCTTGGGGGTAGTCGTACTTGGCCTAGTGGCCTACATTGTGATGTTGTCGCGCAAGCCAACCGGTCCGTCGACCGACGCCACCAGCTTACTTAAGCAAGACATGACGGCGCTTAATGACGGCTTGCAGAAGTTAAACGATGGTCTTAAAGATCACCTCACCACCCGTCTCGACAAAAACCAGGAACAAATGAATCAGCAGTTCAAAGCCAGTGCTGCCATTATCCGGGACGTTACTCAAAAACTGACTGAGCTAGATCGCACCAACAAACAAGTTGGCGACATTGCCACCGAACTCAAGAGCCTACAGAATGTGCTGCAAAACCCCAAGCAACGTGGTGTCTTGGGCGAATTCTACCTAGAACAAATTCTACAGAACCTGTTGCCACCCGGTTCGTACACCCTGCAGTACAAACTGTCCGAGGGCAATATTGTCGATGCCGTCATACATTTGGATGGCAAGGTTTTGCCGATCGACAGCAAGTTTAGCTTAGAAAACTACAATCGCTTAATTGATGCCACGCCCGAAACGCGACCGGCTCTAGAAAAGGCTTTTAAAGAAGACCTTAAGAAGCGGATCGACGAAACCAGTAAGTATATTTTGCCCAAGAAGGGTACTTTGGATCAGGCGTTGATGTTTATTCCGAGCGAAGCTATTTATTATGACCTGCTGGCTAATAAAGTCGGTGCGGCTGGTGTGAGTGGTCGTGACCTGATGCAGTACGCGGCGGTAGACAAGCATGTTTCGATTGTTGGCCCCAGTACGCTGTCGGCTATGTTGCAGGTAATCGTCCAGGGCTTGAAGAGTATGGAGATTCAGAAGGATACCGAGGTGATTCGCAAAAATATCGAGCAGTTGCAGAAGCATCTGCTGGCTTACGATGGGCATTTTAAGCGGGTTGGTAACTCGCTAGGGGCGACGGTTGGTCACTACAATAGTGCCAGCAAAGAACTCGGTCGGATCGACAAAGACATCGTTAAAATTAGTGGCGTTGGTGAGTCGGTGGTCGAGCCATTATTGCTGGAACGTCCTAGTTCGGACGACGACTAGCTCAAAAAGTCGATGATCATAGCGGCCGTCCAACTAAAGTTGTCGGTGCCAGCTGGTGTGGCATCGAGTGGCGAAAAGTATTCGTAAAAGCCACTCTTAGTGACCATGTCGATGGAACGCTCGCGGATGTGGGCGGCTTCTTCTTTATAGCCGTAACGTTCTAGGCCATCGGCCAGTAACCAGTTGGTGTTGAGCCAGGTTGGGCCCTGCCAGTACATCATAGGGTGGAACCAATCCGAGTTAGTCGGCACTGTCGGCACCGGATATTTAGTCTTGTAGGGTTTAGAATTTAGAATTTCCACCAGTTGGGCAGCTTTTTCTTTACTAACACAGCCAGCATAAAGTGGCATTAAACCGGCTAGGGTGGGAAGCTTAATTAGTTTTTGGGTGGCGTAGTTACGCGAATAATAGTTGCCGGTCTGTTCGTCCCACAGCTCGTCGATGGCTTGGTCGGACTGGCGCATTCGTTTGTCGAGCTCGTCGGGGATGTCGTGACCAATGGTGCGGGCAATGTAACGCAGGTGCTGGTTGGCACGCACAAAAATGCAGTTAAAAGTTAAGTCCTCGATAGTCAACATGTTGTGGGTCAAAATGCGGTTAATGTCGTAGGCTTTGCGGCGCAAGCGGCGTTGGATGCTGTACAGCGTAAAGACGTCGATGGTGCTCATGCGTTGTTCGACCGACGATGCTAAAAAGTGGACATCACGCCGAAAGACGGTAAAGATCTTGTCGAGCTTAAGGGTATGAATAGTATTAATCCAAAAGGGCAGGCGGTGCTGGTGGAGTTCGTCGATCCACGGTGGTGTGTTGTCGAGCCCGGTTTCCCACGAATGAACCTGCAAGGTAAGGCCGGTGTGATGCGGGTCACGGTCGTTGTAGAGCCACTGATGATATTTGAGCAGGGCTGGGTAGGTTTTAGCGAACCAGGTCCGGCGGGCCGGCTTGGGTAGTTGCTTGCCAATCTTAACAATCGCTTCGGCCAACATTGGTGGCTGGGTGATGCCACTGGTAGCGACTTTGTCGGGGGCAAACGGTGATATGTAGCTGCGCCAGAACTCGCGATCGGCCCGGTGCGTAAAATCTTTGTTGAGGATCATGCTGGGCAGCATGCCGTTGGCCCACTGGCCACGTAACAAGCTAAGAATCTCTTGCTGGGCGCGCTTAACGTCGTAGTTGGCCATACCAATGGCCACAAAACAACTGTCCCACAGCCACTGGTGGGGGTATAAGCCATGCGCCGGAATAGTGTACTGGCCGTCGTGGTCGTTGTTAGCTATGACCGTTTTGGCGGCTTGTAAAATCTCTGCGGGCTCCATGCAGGTAGTATACCGCTTACGTTCGGATTGTGGGTAGGTTTTTGATGCTCCACAAAAATCCGATCCTTAGCCGCCATCGGTGCAAAACCAAGACCACCCAGCGGTTCTCCGGTTATAGGGTGCTCGTATTCGGCTTTAAAGGGTTCGGCTGGCCGGGTTAAGTCTTGATGTCTAAAAGCGGCGGCCAGTTTGTGGCGCCCTTGTACAACCTGGCCTTGTTCAAGCAGGTCAGCCGCAAATGCCCACTTAGAACCACCCCAATAGACGCCTGGCCTAAAGTACTTAGAGTTAAAGGGGACGCTGGTATAACCACCGTTGAATTTACCGGGAGCGCGTAGGTCGGTTAGTATGGCAGCGACGTGATTCTCAGGGATCTTGTTAAGTAGCGGGAACAGGCTGGCCACGGTTTGGATGGGGATGAGTTCGTTGGTGCGGGCGTCCTTGCTGTAGTAGGTCATGGTACTTTTGTCCCATAGCTCTTCGATGACGGCTTGTTGCTGCAGGTACATACGCATTTGCATATCGCCATCAATAACGTAGTCGGGATCATCAATTTGGGTGGCCATCGACTCTAGGGCGGTGCTGGCACTGGCCAACACGGCATTAAAGCCGATGTCTTTAATCAAGACAATACGGGGATCGCGCTGGGCGCACTCCAGGTCGTACTTACACTTACTGAGTGCGCGGGTTTGCAGGTAGCTAGTCAGGATGTCCAGGTTGCTGGCGCGCTGTTCGAGTGGTACATAACGGCCGTCGGTAAAGCGGCGCCGGCCTTCGCCCACCACAGCGCTGGCCAGGTTTTGAGCAACTTGGCGTGACACGGGCATGTCATGGTGCCAGGCTTGGTGCATTTTTTCGCGCCACGGTGGGGTGTCGTCCATGCCGGATTCATAGGGGTGGAGCAAGATGACTAAGTTGTCATTGGGGTCGGTACGCTCGTTTAGTAAAAACGACAGATAACGCTTGAACTTTGGAAAGACGTGGCGATAAAATTGCTGACGCTCATCTTCGGGCAGGTGCTGACCAACTTCGTAGGCGGCATTGACGATGGTGGGTGGCTGAGTGATATGGCTGGTGGGGGGTCGGTGGTCACCGGGTTCCCGGCTGTCCTCGGCTGGCCCAAAAACCATTTGCTGAGCAATTGGTTTGACGCGACCGGTCGAAAGCTCATTACCAATCTGACCGCTTTTGCGCTGACCGCTAGTAAAGTGAACGATGTTGCCGGCCGCTAATTGGGGGTCTTCGTAGGCCATGGCCCTGGCCTGGACGGCCAGGTCCCACAAAAACATCGAGCCGCCAAACAGCTCAAGATGGGGCACCATAAGATCGGTGCCAGGCAAGATGTTGGCGCGCAGGACCGCCATGCTGCGCTCTTCTATGTCAGCATAAAGTTGGGCGTGCTGGTCGGTTTGCTCCATTGCCATAATAGTGGCATTATACCACTGTAAAATGGTTACGTTTTAGTTGCGCCCACGGGCTGAACAAAATACGAATGGGTTTCCACATACGCACTTAGGGTGCTCCACATATTTGACACGAATGTTAAAAAAGATAATTAACTTAGTTAATAACTTTATTAAATAAGTTAATTCAATCTTTTAATAATTGCCCTATAAATGCGGAGCACCTTTTAGGTGCATGTAAAAACCCGTACGGGTTTTGTTCACATCCAGAGAGTCAGAAGAAAACCAAGTCTAGCGGTAGTTTGTAAAGTTCACGGGGAAGTCAAAGTCGGCGGCGGTAATAAGTTGCATAACGGCCTGTAGGTCGTCTTTGCTGCCGCTGGTAACGCGCACCACGTCGCCCTGAATTTGGGTTTTAACCTTTGGCAACTCGTCACGGATCAGCTTGGTAACCTTCTTGGTTTTTTCGGCATCCAGGCCTTGCTGAAAAGGAACGTCTAGCGTGGTTTTTAGGTTGGCTACCACCGGAGTGCCAGAAACATCTAAAACTTTTTGTGATTGGCCGCGGGTGGCCAGTTTTTTGCGCACAATGTCTAGGATGGCCTCGATCTGGTAGTCGCTGTTGCCCACGACGCGCAAGCCGGTCTTTTCGGCGTTCAGCCAGTCCAGCTCGGCCGGAGTGCCTTTAAAGTCATAGCGGCTGCCGATTTCGCGCTGGGCTTGGTCAAAGACATTATTAAGCTCGGCTTTGTCGTACTCACTGGCGATATCAAAAGAAAATTGTGCCATGGCTATAGTTTAACCTATTCTTCGCCTAAAGTGACTGGTATAAACCAAGGTATGTCGATCCGGACTACCGGTACCACCGTGCAGGGTTGGTGGCGTGTTGGTAAAGGTCACAAGGTCACCAGCGTTGGCGCGCACCCGGGCGGCATCGGGTGGAAGCTCACGGCCATGCTTTAGTAGCTCCATGCGCACCTGCCGACCATCACCAAAAGCGTTAATACGTGTCGTCGCCAGCCCGTAGTCCATGCTGCCGCGAGTTGTGAGGGTGGCAGTTAGCGGGCCAAACCTTGGCTGGACACCTCTTATAGGCATGCATTGGTCTAAGTGGGGATCGACACTAACTTCGGTAGTAGAGCGTGCAAAATGCAAGCCTTCTGGTACAATATCGGCCGCTAAAGGCGCATCTTCCCACCAGTCAGTCATGGCCCGGTTAAGTGGTTGTAAGAACTGTTCGTCATCGATGTCGGTGGCAATAGTTTCCATGGTCACGGCCCCGCGCATAATTAGGCCGGCGTACGGGCAGGGCGTTTGGGACATGCTCAAAAGTTCAAGGGTGGCCTCGTACATAAGTTCCGGCGAAGGCTCGCCGTTTACCATTGCATTCACATCTATTGGTGGTCTTTGCAAAAATGCCATGTAATAAGTTTAGCAAAGGTTCGACCATTCTTCCAGAGGTTGGTATAATAATGCCAAGATGAGCTACACCAATAAAAAGATTGCTGATACAGCGGTGCTACTGACCAAGCGCCTCGACACCCTTAAAGACAAAGCCAGTATTATGCGGGCCACCGAGCTTAAGGCGCTCTATGCCGAACTACCCTTGTTACCTAACGACCAAAAAGCCGCTTTTGGTAAAGAGATTAACCAGCTCAAGGCCGACCTGCAAAAACAGGTCGAAGCGCACGGGCAGGTTGCCGAAAAACTGCCACCAATTGACGTGACGGCACCGTTTGACGTTAACGTCGGCGCCAACAAACCAAGAGTCTTAACAGCCGAACACGGCAGCCGCCACCCCTTAATGACCGAGCTGGACAGTATTTTGGACATCTTTTACCGGATGGGTTTTAACGCCCAAGAATCGCGTCAGATTGACGACGATTACCACATGTTCGAAACTCTAAACTTCCCAGAAGGCCACCCAGCCCGCGACGACTACGACACCTTTATGACCACCGATGGCCTAATCGCGCCGGCGCACACTAGCACCATGCAGAACCGCTTGCTTAAAAAGTACAAACCCAACCTGAAGAAGGGTGAACCAATTGCCGTAGTTATTCCCGGCCGCGTTTTCCGCAACGAAGACTTAGATGCGCGCCATGAGCACACGTTTTACCAACTGGAAGGCATCTACGTCGACAAAGGTGTTAACGCCGGCAACTTGATTGCGACGCTCAAAACATTCTTGGAAACCTATTACCAGCAAGACCTCGAAGTCCGCACCCAGCCGTATTACTTCCCGTTTACCGAGCCAAGCTTTGAGTTCGCTATTAGTTGTCCGTTTTGCCAAAAGAAGGGTTGCTCGGTTTGCTCGCGATCCGGCTGGATTGAGCTATTGGGTTGCGGCATGATTCACCCGAACGTTCTGAAGATGGCCGGCATCGACGCCAACGAGTATACCGGCTTTGCCTGGGGCGTCGGCATTGATCGCTTGGTGATGATGAAGCAAAACATCGAAGATGTCCGCCACAGTGAAAGCGGCAAACTCGAATTTTTGAGGCAGTTTAAATGAGAGTTTTAGTATTTGGCGACAGTATTGTTTATGGCGCCTGGGACAGCGAAGGTGGGTGGGTTGAACGGCTTAAAAAAGTCGCTCATGCCAAAACCCTGCAAAGCCAAGGCGAGCAAAAAACCCAGGTACTCAATTTGGGTATTGGCGGCGACACCAGCACCAAGATTCTTAAACGACTCGATGCCGAAATAACCGCTCGGTTTTCGCCCAGCTGGCCATTTGCGTTTGTATTCAGTTTTGGCGCTAACGACGAACGAACCAGTGAAGGCAAGCCAGAAACTAGCCTAGAAGAGTTTAAGCAAAATGCCCAGGCCATAATTGATATCGCCCAAAAACATACCAAGGCAATTATGTTCGTGGCCGCACCGCCCCTAAGCCAGCCCGAAGTGATGTTTAAAGGTGTAGAATACTCCGACGAACGAATCGTTGAATACCAAGACGCCCTGCAGGAAATAGTTGAAGCCGCCGGCATTAAATTTGTCGATGTACGCGAGGCACTAGAAGCAGCCGAGGACAACATTTTTAGCTACGACGGGTTACACCCCAATGATTTGGGGCACCAGATTATCGCCGAGGTAGTTGGCAAAGGGCTTGAGGAGCTAACAAAATGAGCATGGATACCGAACAAATCATTCGTGAATATATTGGCAAGTCGGTGCATATGTCGCTGGCGACGGTTAGTGGCGACCAGCCATGGGTGTGCGAGGTGCATTGTGCCTACGATGATGATTTAAATTTGTACTTCCGTTCTAGCCCCAAGCGTCGACACAGCCAAGAGATTGCCGTTAATCCTAAGGTAGCCGGTAACATTGTGCGCCAACACGCGTTGGGTGAAGACCCGCATGGCATTTATTACGAAGGCACGGCCGAAATGCTGACTACTCACGAACAACGCCAAGCAGCCCTACCGTTTTTTACCAAATACCTGGGCAAGAGTGACGGTATTTTGGAAGAAGCTCAAGACCCCAACAACACCCAGTTCTACAAAATTACTGTTAACAACTGGTACGCCTTTGGCAAGTTCGGTGACGCCGAAAACTCCAAGCGCCAGTTAGTCTGGAATGGAGGCGCAAAATGATTGTTATAACCGGTGCCAGTGACGGCTTAGGTCACGAGATTGCAAAACTTTATAAGGCCAGCGGCAAGACTGTGGTGAATATTTCGCGTGGTGAATGTAGCGTGGCCGACCATAATTTGGTGTACGACCTTTCGAAGGGAGATCAAATAGCGGCGGCGGTGCAAGCCGTGTTGGCGTTGGACGAACCGCTCGAGGTACTCATTAACTGCGTTGGGATTTGGAGCGAAGAACCAATCGGCCAGATGACCGAACAGGTCACCCAACAAGTCTTGGACGTTAATGCCAAGGCACCGATGATGGTCATCGCCGGCCTAATGGAGCGCATTCGCCAGGACGGCACAGACATATTAAATGTCGTTTCAACGGCCGGACTCAAGGGCAACAAGAACCATGCTGCCTACGTGGCCTCTAAGTGGGCCGAACGTGGCTTTACCGACTCGGTACGAGAAGAGTTGCACGACACGCCATCGCGCGTTATCGGCTTTTACCCGGGCGGCATGAAGACCAAGCTATTCGCCAAAGACTTAGGCAAAGACATCACCGACAACGGCACCTACTGGATGGACCCCGCCGCTGTAGCAGTGTGCGTTAAGCAGATACTCGACCTACCTAAGGGAATTGAAGTCAGCGAGATTACCTTGAATCGGAAAAAGGGTTTTAAGGGATGAAAATCTCACTAAACGGATTCCGGCAGCTTGGCTACGAAAAGGCCGTCAGCAAACCAGTCGACGAACTCGTTAAAATTATTGGCGCCCAGTTGGGTGAAGTTGAAGAAGTTATCAGCACCGGTGATAAGTACGACAAGATTTTGATTGCCAAGGTTGTCACCTGCGTCAAGCACCCCAATGCCGACAAGCTCAGCTTGTGTACGATTGATGATGGCGGCAAGGCTAAGAATGTTAAACGTGACGACAATGGTCATGTTCAAGTTGTTTGTGGCGCACCCAACGTGCGCGAAGGCCTCACGGTTGTTTGGCTCCCACCCGGTGCCACCGTTCCAAGTACCTGGGATAAAGAACGCTTCCAGCTGGAAGCTCGCGAACTCCGTGGTGAAGTTAGTAACGGTATGTTGGCCAGCCCGCAGGAACTCGCCATCGGCGATAGCCACGCCGGCATCTTAGAAGTCGACAAAGACGTCGCTCCTGGCACGACCTTTGCAGAAGCCTACAACATGGACGATCAAATTATTGATATTGAAAACAAGATGTTTACCCATCGGCCGGATTGCTTTGGCCAACTTGGCGTGGCAAGGGAATTAGCTGGTGTGCAGGACATACCGTTCCGTTCGCCAAATTGGTACCTCAAGCCGCTTGATCTGGAAAATACTGGTGACCCGGGCGTCAAAGGCCTCAAGGTTGACGTTGAGATTCCACTGCTGGTGCCGCGCTACCAAGCGGTTGTTGTTAGTGGTATTAAAGTCGCACCAAGTCCGGTCTGGCTGCAAGCCTACCTCTCAAGACTCGGTATGAAGCCGATTAACAACATTGTCGATATGACCAACTTTATGATGGCGCTAACTGGCCAGCCATTGCACGCTTTTGATTTCGACAAGGTTGCCAAAGACGGTCAAGCTCACCTCGTCATCAGGAACCCCAATAAGGGCGAAAAGCTGACCTTGTTAGATGGCAAAACCATCGAGCCGCGCAAAGATGCCATTTTGATTGCCGACCACGACAAAGCCATTGCGCTGGGTGGCGTGATGGGTGGCAATAATAGCGAGATCGACGACAGTACGACGCGGATTATTATCGAGAGCGCCAACTTTGACATGTACAACATCCGCAAAACCAGTATGGCCCACGGCTTGTTTACCGATGCCGTGACGCGCTTTAACAAAGGCCAGAGCCCGTGGCAAACCGAAGCCGTGCTGGCCAAAGCCGCCGAGATGACCAAAGAGCTGGTGCCAAGTGCGCATGTCGTGGGCAAACCGGTCGACATTAAAAAGCACCTGGCCAAAAACCCAACCGTACAAGTGAGTGCGTCGTTCATTAATGACAGACTAGCCCTGAAATTAAAAGTTCCGGAAATTAAGCGACGGCTGGAGAATGTCGAATTTCAGGTGGAGCACCACGGTGACCTCTTGGATGTGACCGCACCGTTCTGGCGGACGGACATCGAAATTGCCGAAGACGTGGTGGAAGAGATTGGCCGCTTAATTGGCTACGATCATTTGCCAATGACCCTGCCCGTGCGCGACCTAAAACCAGCTCAACCCGATCCGGAACTGAGTTTTAAAAAGCGCCTGCGTGACACTCTGGCCAAAGCCGGTGCCAACGAATTACTGACCTACAGTTTTGTGCACGAGAACTTGCTAACCAAAACCGGGCAGGACCCCAAGCTGGCCTTCCAACTCAGTAACGCCCTCAGCCCCGATCTGCAGTATTACCGCATGTCACTGATGCCAAGCTTGTTAGACAAGGTTCACGGCAACATCAAGGCTGGCTACGACCAATTTGCCATGTTTGAGATCAATAAGACTCACAACAAACTGCACAAGGACGACGACCATGGCTTGCCAACGGAAATTGGGATGTTGGCGCTGGTCTTTGCGGCCAACGACAAAGCCGCCAAGCAGTACGCCGGCGCACCATTCTACCACGCCCGTAAATACCTGGACTACCTGGCCGAGCAACTCGGTTTAACATTTACCTACACGCCAATTAGCAAAGAGCTGGATTACCCGGTGATGCAACCCTACGAATATTCACGTAGTGCGTTGGTCGGCGTAGCCGGCACCAAGATTACACTGGGTGTAGTTGGCGAATTTAAAGCCTCGGTACGCAAAGACCTCAAGCTACCAGCCTTTACAGCTGGCTTTGAGATTGGACCAAAAGAACTGATGGAAGCGCTGGAAGCTTCGGCCCAAGAATACCGACCACTGGCAAAGTACCCCCGAACCAATCAGGACATTAGCTTTAAAGTGGCACCAGATTTAGCGTATGGGGCAGTACTTGATTTGGCTTCTAATGTTTTGACTTCAGCTGCTAAGGAACACGGTTACCAATGGAGTTTAGAGCCACTGGATATTTACTTATCAGATACGGGTGCGAAGCACGGATCACTGCGACTAACGTTATGGCACAATGACCGAACGTTGACGACAGCGGAAGTTTCTTCGTTGTTGGATGTTCTGGCTGGGGAAGCTAAGAGTAAGTTGAAGGCTGAGCGGATTTAAATTTGTTATGAGAAGTCTAGATCAGACTTTTACTAAAAGGACTGAAAGTATTAATTCAATATTTGATTCGTATAGAACTCTATACGGAATCTATATGGGTGCGCTAAAAACGCTTAAAATAAACCCAAACACGATTAAAGCACTTGAAAACGCGAAAAATTCGGTTGATTATGAACAGCAAAAAATATCCAGTCAGCTTTATTCGCAAGGTTTTATTCTATTGACCGGTGCTGCAGAAGCATTGTTAAAAGACATTTTTATTTGTCTTCTAAAAGAAAATTTTACTCAGATATCGACTTCAGCAGGAGTTAACTTCTCTGCGAAGGAACTCCAAGAGATACTTGCTACCAAAAGAAACAAAAAACAAACTTTAGAAGAGCTGTCATCGGCATTAGGCGATCTTACGGTAAAGAAGCTATATTCCAGTAAAAACCCCGTTGAAAAAATAAATTTCCAGAATGTTAATACTACAAAGGAGATTTTAAATAGACATTTTGGTATAAAACTGGCAGACAGCGTTTATTTGAATGCCATTCACAAATACTGGCAAATGAGACATGCACTTATCCATAATAATGGCATCATAGACGAAAGGTACGTGAGTAATACTAAAAAGGTAAAACTTCATGAGAAATCTGAGCAAGTAGGTAGCACAATTGAAGTTACAAAAAGTAGCTTTGATGATGCGACACAAAACTTCTTAAAGCTTTTTAAAGAGCTAGATAAGCTTGTTAATGAAAGTGGTTTGAAGTGCAGCTTGATATCTGTTTCACAGAATAACACCGATTCGCCTTAGTTAATCTCATATATTTTGCTATGATGATCGTATATGAATTCAGTTAAAAAATTTGCAGATTACAAAGAAGAAGGTCACAACTGGATTACATTATCTACTGGAGAGTATTATCCCGACATTCTAACCGACGCATGTTTACTCTATGAGCCTGTTTTGCAGTTATTCGGTCAGCTTCTTAAAGTTTCAGAATCTTCTACAAGGCTATTCTTACAGATTAGTGAAGTCTCCGAGCCATGGATGAGGATACAGTTATGCCGTGCGTTTCGTAAATATGTTTCCCCCGAAACCCCAGTCGAAATGTTAAAAAAGAAATCTGCTGCTAAGCAGATAAATGAGCGTTTCGGAAAAGGGTATAGACCTATCAATGAGGTGCAATCGTCATTTATTTCTAGACCAATGCCTGACGAAGCGTTATGTGCGCTTCTTTGGGAGTACAAGAGTAGAGGATCAAAGGGCTACGATTTGACCGAACGATTTTTTGAAATGATTATGTCATACTTCCCTGAGCTACGAATCACCGGCCCTCAAAGAGCAGGGCAAGATATAAAACTCTCTAATGTATTTAAAGATTATCCAAACCCTCAGCGACCTGTTGACTTTATAATTTATGATACGGACGAAGTGACTCCTTTAGCAATCGGACTTGCACGTTACGATGGAGACAGGGGTGGTGCTCAGGAAGACGACAGAACGGGCGGATATCACAATGCTGCCAGAGAAATACTTAATTACGCAAGTGAAACAGAGAAGAATTTGAAAGTAATATTTGTAAATGATGGTCCTGGATTGTTGCTGGGTTCAATGTGGAGAGACTACTCTACTTTAGAAGAGTCGGTTCCGGAGAAAATTATGGTAACTACTCTGCGAATGATCCCCGATAGGCTTACCTACGAATGGCTTACTTCTTAAATAGGTAGTGTTATGGCAACTGGAGAAACCAAAAAAAACTATCGCGATAATGCTAAAAAGTATTCTTCTAAAGACCTGGAGTACTCGATTAATTATGCAGGCAAAGCAGAAGAAAAAGATATTTTACTAAAGACGGAAAAAAGTTTGATTAGTAATGTGTGGAGCGGTAAACATAGTGAGATAGAGGAACTAGGAGCGTTGTACTTAGGTGAAAATTTAAGTACTCTAGCTTCCCTAGTAAAACAAGACAGGTACAGAGGTAAGGTAAAGCTTATTTATATTGACCCCCCATTCGCTACTAATAAATTTTTTGTTTCTCGAGATAGAAAGGATGCTTACAGCGATCTTCTAGTCGGTTCGCACTATATCGAATTTATTAGAGAAAGACTTATTTTCTTAAAACAGCTTCTTTCTGAAGATGGGTCAATATATCTTCACTTAGACGATAATATGGCCTTTGAGATTAAGCTCATAATGGATGAAGTGTTCGGAAGAAAGAATTTTAGAAACATAATTGTGAGAAAGAAAAGTAACCCCAAGAACTATACGCGTAAACAATTTGGGAACGTCGCAGACTATATAATGTTTTACAGTAAATCTGATAAGTATACCTGGAATCGGCCATATAATAGCTGGCTACCTGAAGAGGCAGATCGAGAGTATCCTTATATAGAAAAAGAATCCGGAAGGAGATATAAGCGTGTGCCTATCCATGCTCCCGGCGTTCGGAATGGGGATACAGGAAAAGAATGGAAAGGAATGAAGCCCCCTGCAGGTAAGCATTGGCAGTATAAGAGAAGTACCTTAGATGAATTAGACGAAAAGGGTGAAATATATTGGTCTTCTACTGGAAACCCTCGTAGAAAGATATATTTAGACACTAATCTAGGGATACCAGTCCAAGATATTTGGCTAGACGTCAAAGACCCTCACAATCAAAATATAAAGATAACAGGCTACCCGACTGAAAAGAATCCGAAATTATTAGAAAGAATTATTGAAGCTTCATCAAAGCCTGGTGATTTAGTTTTAGATTGCTTTGCGGGTTCGGGAACTACTTTAGGGGTTGCGTCGAAGCTAAAGCGACGTTGGGTAGGTATCGATAATAGTCTGGAAGCACTAAATGCAACATTAACACGATTCATACATGGCTTGCAGCCCATGGGTAGCTTCTCCCCCGATCCCAAAGCTGAACAATCAGAAATGTTCGAAGACTTGGAAGCTGAGCAGCTACTAAGTACTGTAAAAATATATGCAAGCGAAGAAATAAAAAATGACAGATATTTTATGGGACAACTTAATAGACTAAACAAATTTGGTAATACTCTATAGCTCAGTATACTTCTTGTGATTGCCGTGGGCCATCAGCAGAACCCAATAGAAGACATCAGACATTGACATTTCAACCCTCTTATGTTAAAATAACAGATATGAAACTGTCATTCAATTGGCACAATCTACCTCAGTATATGATGTTGGGTTCTTCACCTGAAGAAGAGCTCATTGTTTATCGTGGCTTTGACCCAACCAAGGAAGATTCAGCTGTCGGCTTTTTGTCGGCTGCTTACGCCAATGGCGCCCAGAATGTAATTGATGATGTCATTGCAGAAGTTGCTGCTGGTGATACCATTAGGCTCTTTAACTACATTGTTCCACACACCCAGCCCGGTGGCTGGCGCGATCGTGGGCTAACACCCTTTATTTCAGCCACACCAGAACTAGAAATTGCTAAAAGGTATGCTCACGGTGAAGGCGAGCAAGTCGCCACCATGGTGGTACGGGCCGATCAACTGGTCACCGACGCTATGTTTACCTATGAAGCCTTAGTAATCGGCTATATCTCGCCCGAGCAGATTGTGGCTGTCGAAGATGCGCCCAACGTTCCTAGTTTCAATGCTTCATACCCTGCATTCGATAGTTCTATGCTCGACAGAAGTATGTATCGCTAAAGCTGCTTACTTCTTGTGATTGCCGTGGGCTTTCTCTACTGGATATTTCTTGGCGTTTTTCTTCATTTTAGCCTGTAAGGCTTTTCCCAGATCGATGTCGAGGTCGTGGGCCATCAGGCAGAAGACATCAGACAGCTCATCGGCCCCGGCCGATAGTTTTGACTGTTAGAAGGATTCAAAAATTTTGACAAGTCTATCTTTGGTGTAGGGAGTGAACTCTAGTTTATCTAGATCTTCTGCTTCTGCCCATTTGAAATCGTTAGCTTCATCAGAAAGTGTGATCCCTTTGGGGTAGTCTGCGGCATTTGCAAGCTCAGCGACGTAAACAATATAGAGGCTGTCGGTATCTTCATTCTTATTATTGAATAATATAGTCCTAGGTGTAATCTTGACACCAAGTTCTTCGTAAACTTCACGAATCGCGGTATCTTCTAGCGTGTTGTCTTCTTTTTCCATGTAACCACCAGGAACCCCCCAAGCGCCTGGGCAATAATCATCAGTAAGGCTTCTTTGCATGAGGAGTATTTTGTTTTGATGAGTTGTAATGACGCTAACGTTGATTTTCATAGTAATCCCTTGGTGTTAATCATCCTTAAAGAGTACAGGTGCTTGATGCAGCTGTAAACTTAAATCGCTACATAGGCGGGGTCATCCACTCGAACCCTAATGATCTTACGTAAACCCGTGTATGCCGTTCTGACGTGAAGTGTCTTATAATTATTTATTAAAATTATCTCCCCAGGTTGAAGAGTTGCGTGAAACTCTACAGATCTATCTAGAACGCTGTCCATATATTCGTAAAAGCCGTCCTCACTCATACCTTCGGGCAGGTGGTGTACTTCATTTAGGTAGAATTTCTGCCGAAAAGTCAGCGAGTCCTCTCCTCCTAGATTTCTTACCAAGGGGACAACCGCCTTTGTATCGTCGTAATGCTCGGCATGGTAAACCATTCTTACATTTAGCAGATCTGGCTGCTCTTCGGTAATGATTCTGGCTGCCTTAACGCCGTCGTATACTATAGTGTCTCCGCCGTCTTCAGCAGGTTTGACGCAGGCAAGCATGAAGTATGGGCACATTTCCGGGTGGTAAACAGATTCGCTATGTATGCGAACCGGTTCTGGGTCGCCATAGCCAATAAGCCCTAGTTCAAACGTTGTCGTACCAATACTCTTGCCGATCTCGTGCATTGTTGGAGACATTTCATTTATTGGTATTCCTTGAAAGACTTGAAAATGTTCGCCATTGGGTAAATAGGGTGTGTTCATTTGTTGAATTCCGATCTATCAATTTCTTTAAGTAATGCTTTGCGGATTATTTCTGACTTTGTATCACCGCTATGGAACGATGCCCAATTAAGGTAATTCAAAATTTTGCGATCTATAAAAAAGTTGAATTTTAGGTCTTTCTTCTTAACTTTGTTTTGATCGATAAACTTTCCGATTACTTCTTCAAGGTTTTTTGGGGTGTACTTTGCATATTGAATAATATCTTCATCAATACTTGCTCCAATTGCTGTTTCAACCTGATCGTTGTCAGACAGCAAAAGAATTGGCTTCTTCTGCTGAAGAGCATTTGCGACCTGAAAGCCAACCAAAAATGATTTACGACTAATTTCGGCAACTATAATATCCGCCTTGGATACAGCCTCTAAGTTTGAACGGTAAACATCTTGCCAAGACACCGGATTTTTTATGTTGGATTTTGAGCGTTTATAAGCTGGCTCTAACCAGTTTCTAGTCAAGGATACATTAAGACTTTCTATGTAGCGGACTATGTTCCTATAATTGTGAATATCTGCTTTAAGATTAGTACCCGAAGCAATAAAGTGTGCTTTCATTACAGCCCTGCTTAAGTTGACCTACTCATAAGATGAGTATATCATACACATATAATATGTATACCACGGAGAAATATATATGCCAGAAGTTGTAAAAAGCCCAGAAACAAGAAACACTACAGACCCAGTCACAGAAGAGTTCAGAGTTGGCAAAATCGCTCTTGACGGCTGTTGCAGGGTTGGCAAAGGAGAACAACTTAAAGCATTAAACTCTTACTTCACATCAAGAGGTGTGCCGACAATGGTTCTAAAGGGTGATGGGACCCGCTTGGGCGCTGGAGAGGCCTGGCATGATCTTGGCTCGCGCTATTGGACTCACCGCCACGACTATCATGCTGGTCTGCACACCCCTCGCACCGAATGGGATGTCGATGCCTACACACTTGCACGAGAGAATCGTGTATGGCTTGGAGCACTCGGTGATATCGCTCGTATCTCGCGCAGCCGTTTTGCTGCAGCAATTTTGGATCGGTCAATTATTTCGCGAGCCACACTAGCTCTTCAGCGAGAAGGTAGCGTCGAGGGTAAGCTTACTGAGGAACAGATGTGGCCGCCATACCTACAGATACCGGGCGAGGAAATTACGTATGAAGAGACCATGCCCGATATTCTTTTTAATTTAACAGCACCACAGACTGTTCTGGAGTCGCGAATCTCTCAGGATGACTACGATAGAGCGTTCCGAATGCGCGCGGTCTACGAATACTATGATGACTTTTTGAGAGCTAAGGATGCACTACCAGAAAGCACTACAACGACGATTATTGACCTTGACGGAGAAGCTCCGGTATCCGAAACCACGGGGGTTATTTTAGATCACTTGGCTGCCATGTATCCTGAAGTTGATCAAATTCGTAGCGTCAGCCCTATGTATGAACAATACACACAGTAATGGTAAGGGTACTTATAGTTGGTTTTGGCCGGCACGCACAAAGAATTCACTATCCCGCGATTAGTGAGCTTTCCGGTATTGAAGTAGTGGGTGTGGTTGATCACCAAAGACACGAAGAGGAAATTGTTGATTACTTGGGCAAAAACAGATTGCCCATACTCTCTATTGATCAAGAGACAGATCAACTTCAGGCTCTTACGGATTTTGCTAGTGAGCTGAGAGTTGACGCTGTTGTAATCAGCACCGACCCCGAGAGTCACACTGTGTATGCTAAGTGGGCATTCGGACGTGGTTATCACGTACTGATGGATAAGCCCATACATGCAGAACCAGGAGCAGCGCATGATCGTAAACGAGCCATAAAGATACACAAAGCCTACGTTGACCTGCAGAACGAGCTTAATCGAGCTAGGGCAGAGCATCCAAATCTTGTTTGCGAGGTGCTGACACAACGCCGTTTTCACCCGGCTTTTCAACTAGTTAAAAAAACCGTTGCAGAAATTTATGCGAAAACAGGCTGCCCAATAACCTATTACTACGCTTTTCACAATGACGGGCAATGGAGAACGCCATTAGAGATAAGTTCAATTGACTACCACGGTTTTAATCATGGTTATGGTAAGGCGTCTCACTCTGGGTATCACTTCTATGACTTGCTTGCTTGGTTTAGTGAAGATTTCAGTTCTGATAAAAAAATGGATAGCATTAGAGTCAAAGCGTGGCCTAATTTCCCAAGTAACTACATTACCCAGGTTAGTCATGATGTTCTAGAAAAGGTTTTTCCAGATAGCAAGAAAGACACCTCCATTAATGCTTCCTTATATTCTGATGGCTTTGGTGAGATTGATGTGATGAGCACAATTCAACTAAAATCAGGCAGTAATGTTGTAACACATGCTCAGATTGATTTACAGCACTCAGGGCTTTCAGCGCGCTCATGGCCGACAATTGGAGACAGAGATCTTTATAAAGGTAATGGCCGTGTTAGGCATGAGCAGCATTATATGAATTTCGGTCCATTTGCCTCAATCTTACTAACGTCTTGGCAAGCCGTACCCTTTAAACAAGAATCGGTAGACAAGAAAAACATTTACAAATCAGGACACGAGTTTAATCTTGATATAACAATTTTCCGAAACAGTGAAATTATCGGTGGCGAAAGAGTTGAGACGTACAACCTTAAAGATATATACAAGCCAGTTCTCGGAGATTACTCACGTGGACACCAAGAAGATGCACGACGCGACGGGATAAAGGAATTCCTTGCTCTTATAAATAACGGACAAACAAAAGGAACTTCATCTCTTGAGTCACACAGACTCTCCAGTTTAATCATGTCGAGCGTTTACGAATCTGTTAGTTCATCAAGAGAAGTAAATAATATGATAAGGGAGAAGAAATGAAAAAAGACTGGAAAAACCTAGCACCTGGATTAGTGAGACAACGAGTTATTATAGAAGGGACTACAGACAAAATTGTAAAACCAGAGAGACTTAAGGAATACCTCGACAAACTTGCCGAAGTAACAGGCATGGAAAAACTTTCTGGACCATACGCCTATTCCGCGCACGATATGGGTTATGGTGGCTGGATACACTGGAAGACTTCAGGAGCAGCCTTCTACTCTTATCCAACCGAACCCGCCCTATTTACGGTCGACTGCTATACTTGCAAACCGTTTTCTGCACAAGATGCCGCGGAATTTACGCGCAACTTTTTCTCGGCAATTGATCTAGTTTGGCAAGAAGTAGAAGTATAGATATTTTACCGCCAAACCTGATCAGCGTGTGGAGTATATCGAGTTGGTGAGTCAACGGCAGCCCTAAGTAGAGTGCAGCCGAGCAGCCAACCGCCACAGCAGTACGGCCACCCAGGTGTTGCAAAAAATATAACTAAGTTGTATAGTATCAGCCAATGATAACCGTTCCAGCAGGTGAGTTTAATAGTGCAGGTTTTGCCGATGTCGAAGAAGCGGTTGCTTTAGCTAAGTCTCAAGGTATTGCCAATGCTCGTGGCGCAGTATCCCCGGATGTTATCTGGAACTTGTACTCTTTAGGCTCGATGATTGGCATGGGTATGAGCGATGAAGTGCCGGGTGTAATACGGCAAAATGTAGCCAGTATGGGTGGCGTTCAGGTGCAGGGTCTTGATGCAAGAAAAACCGTCGACCCGTTGGTGCGCATGCTAAAAGGCGTTGAGGGAAGAATAACTGAAGCAGCTGGCGATGATCTGCCAAACTGGCGACCAACCGAGAATCTTATGGGTGTGCGCATCGTCTCGATGTTCCGAGATGCCATATTCTTGTCGCACAGTGATGACTACGAAGGTTTAGTTGCATCGGTTCAGTTTGTTGTCGAGGGCGAAAAAACAATGCGCGCCGAGGTAAATGGCCGGTGGGAAGAAGCTCCTGTCTTACAAGGCGACTTAACACTTTTTGGCTGCGATACGTTTAGTGAACGCCCGCGAACATTGCATGGCTTTGACTTTACTGGTGCATTTGCCGTAGCCTTCACACTAGGCCAAGATCCGTATTACACCATCTCTGGCAATCGACCAATGGTCGAAGAGAACCCACAATATTTGCTATAGTTAAGCTATGAAACTTCTACTCACTTCTGACGGCCTCCGCAACCCAACCATCATAAAGGCTTTTCTTGATCTAGCTCCAAAACCGGTTGACGAACTTAAAGTTGCCTTTATACCAACGGCTCAAAATGTAAAGTCTGGTGATAAAAAATGGGTGTTCGATCAGCTTACAAGCCTCAAAGACCTAAATGTTAAACAAACCGACATAGTCGACATCTCGGCTATTCCTAAAGAGATGTGGCTGCATCGGCTGCAAGAGAGCGATGTTATCTTTGTGAATGGTGGCGATACGTTGTACTTAATGGACTGCTGCAATAAGTTTGGTCTGACCCAAGAAATCCCCGAACTCTTAAAAGACAGAGTCTATGTTGGCGTCAGTGCCGGTAGCTATATTGCCACACCAGATTTGCGACTATGTAGCGGTGGTGATGCATCCACAAAAGCCCTTAATCTGACTGATTTTGGTCTGCAGGTTCATCTAGAAACTGCAAAGTATGGTGAAGCTAAAAGCGAAGCAGCCATGCGCGAGCGCACTAAAGGCTGCCCATACAAAGTCTATGCCCTTGACGACCAAATGGCCGTAAAAGTCGATGGTGACCAAGTTGAACTGGTTGGTGAAGGCAAGTATTTAACGATTGAACCTTCGGGAGCCTAGAAGACTATTAAAGTCATCCAGCTCAGCTAACTTAGCAATGTTGCATACCCGCCACTCCCTTTATTAATTTCGCTCACTTCTTTATTGGTTCGTAATCGTATGTTCGCTGCGTAGTTCGTTTAAATACAAAGCGGGCGCCGCACAGAGGATCTGGGCATGCTATTTCTGACTCGAAAAACATAAAGTCACCTTCTTGATTGGCTCTTTGCTTGGCCGCAATATATGGCATTAAGCTCCCCAGTGCATAGTGCGAAAAATAAGATGTCCCAGGCTTGAACGTAATGTTCTCGCCCTTTACGATTAATCCATCTCCTGTCTTATGTGAACAATTAAAAGTCTTCGGATCACCAATAGTTTCAATTAGTAAGTCAAAAAGTTGATACTTCATTCTAAACCCCTAACTGCCTGTCTGTTTCAAAATACCTCTTCAGCAACGCATCGCAAAGCACCTGCAGCGTATCAATCACTCTAGAGTTCTTAAAGTCACCGTAAACCAACGGTAGTTCGGTGCAACCCAGAATTACGGCGTCAAGTTGCTGGCTGGCCATAAAATCGTCAACCTCTTTAATGAATAGGCCTTTGTCTTTAGTGGTAAGGCTATCATCCAACTGCTTATATATTGTCTTTTCAATATACAAAGCTAATTCTTTGTTTGGGCGCACCACTGTAGCAATGCCTTCCAAGGCGTCATCATACAGGGTTGACTGCAGGGTCGTGGGCGTGGCTAATAAGCCAACTCTTTCAAAGCCGGCTGCTTTTATTTTTTGGGCAACTAGGTTGGGAATTGATAGAAATGGTACTTTGGTGGCGGCTTGTAGCTCGGGCAGCAAAATGTGCACCGTATTGCAGGCAATACCGTTGATTGTGCAGCCTGCTTTCTCGAGCAGCTTTGTGCTGTCGATCAGCATCTGTTTGGCTTTTTGAAGATCGTTTTTGTTTGATATGAAATTGGGTACAGGTACGTTTAGTAGGACTATTTCGGGATAGTCGTCATCAACTGCCGCAGGCGTGTAGGCTTTTGTTCCTTCTATAAGAAGTTCATAAAGTTTGGCACTCGCCTGAGGACCCATACCACCAAGTATTCCGATAGCGGACATGGTAGTCTCCTTAAATTTTAGAAATAGAAAATTCGAATAGTATTTTTAGGCAATAGGGCTTAAGCCCAGTGCAAAAGGTGCTGAGCAAACAGGGGTTGAGTTGGTAGGAATTTGTTGCTCAAATTCATAAAATATACTTTAGCATAGTTTTTATGCTTTTTCAATTTGCATACCAACGTTTTCGAGCCAGTCTTGGTACTCACTGGCCCTGATCCTCACACCGTTAAGCAACCCAAAGAATCCTCGATACCGTTGGGCTAGATCGGGATTGTCACCTGCCGCCAAGGAATAGGCTTTGGGGAGTAACGCGTTGCGGCGTTGTTCGTCGCTTAGTACGGCGGGCAAAGTATTAGCCACACCTTCTACGCTAATAGGATCACTTAGTACATCACGTTCTTCGGGTGCTTGCTTGTAGTAGGGTGGGCGCGAACCGAGCCGCGAACCAAACAGGGATATTTGTCTATATGGTCCGTACTGATTTGGGTTAGCCAGGCGTGCTTCTATTCCGCCCAGTGCGATCGCTTCATCCATGACTTCTTGCTGAAATTCCGAGAACTGCATTTCACTTGGCGCTCCTATCTTAATAATAAAGTCACTCTCGGCGTTGGGGTATAACACATCTTCAAAAATAGTGGTGTGTGATAAAAGGTACCGAATTCCTTTTTGAAAGGTGATATCGGGATTTCTGTCTTTACCATAGCGAGTAAGTCTTTCGACTTTTTCTTTTAGTTCATCTGATCCGCGAAATCTGCCGTCTGAATAGCCGACAAGATCTAGTAATGTGTCGGGTAGGTCGTCGACGGTCTTGGTTGGTTCAACTTCGATCGTGACTTTATCGACAGCATCGGGGTAGAACCGCTTAATGAACGAATCGTACATAAATGCTGTTTGCCACATGCTGGCTCTGGTTTCGGTTTCATCGAACGCATTGGCATCGATTGCGTATTCCGAGGCAAATCGTATGGTGTAAGAAGTGGGTACTTGGTTTGCCTCAAACACGCGCAAAGCTTCTAGGCCCGTTATGATATTGCCGGGGGCTACTATACTGGGCGTTTCTGTGGAGCCGCCAACACTTGTGATAAGTCGTGGCGGGTTCTCGCCAGTTCGTTGCCAGTCATAAAGCTTATTTTGTATGATGCCCGTTTGGCAGTTAAAATTTGCCGCACGGATACCATTAATTTCTTTCAAACCCCATAGAACATCTTGTGCAATAGAATAATCAATTGCACTTTCTAGCTCGGGTTCTTTATTTAACGTTTCTAACATATTTTCTCCTTTAAAATTATCCAATAACTAAAAACGCCAGCTCGTGGCTGGCGTCTAAAACTCTTTCTAAAGTTTAATTAGTCAGCACGAACTGGCGGCATATGTACATGGTGAGCGTTAACTGACGTGATGACGGCCTGGTAGCCGTTGCAACCATCTTTGAGCCAGTCGCTAATGCGGGCCACAGTTCGGCTACTGAGTTTAGTTTGTCTGGTAATGGCGGTGTAGGTTTCGCCATTTGCGAGCATGAGAGCGGCCTGCAATCGGGCACCAACTTCGATAATTTCTTTTTCGGTAAGCGCATCACGGAGGAAGTTCTGCATAACCTGGACATCATCAATAGAAACCAAGGCCTCAGCTAGTTGCTGCGCCTGATCAGATTCCCAAATTTTTGATACGTCTTTTGACATGACAACTACTTTACCAAAGTAAAGCGAGTTTGTCAAGGGTTAAGTTCACAAGCCACCCCAGATTGCATTTTCACTTGCCCAGTAGTAAAATATATGCATAAGCTAAATACAAATATAACCGAGAAACAAATATGGCTGAGCAAGCATCTCCACAAGAAGAACAACCAATTGTTAACCCCGATGAAGTAGCTCAAGCGGCTGCATTAGAGGATCGAGCGCCCGAACCAACATCTATTAATATTCAGACCGATGATTCTGAGCCACGTCCAGAAGATGAGGGTCGCTGGGATCCCGATAAAGCCGCAACGCTGGCAGCCGTACTTAAGGAAGATGAGCATTTTGGTAGAGAGTTAGATAAGCACGTTCAGTTTAAAAGCGCATTAGACACCGGTGAATATGAGAACGCCGACAAGTTTGTTAGCAAATCGCAAGATACTACTGATGCGCTAAAGGACGAAATCGAAGCACTCGAAGGGGTAATTAATGATCCGGATGCGTCAAGCCAAGATAAAGAACAGGCAGAAAGAGCCGCAGAGAATCGGCGAGGTAGCATTACTTTTCATGAACGGGAGATCCAGGGGCGAAAAAAAGAAGTAAGAGCAGAGGGCCAAGAAAAACTCACCGACAGCCGAGAGCAAGTCACCGCGTTAAGTGATAGGACGCTAAATTCATTTGAAGAACTATATGATCTTAACCCAGGTGTCTTCGCTACTATGCCTACATCGGAGTTTATGGAGATAGGCCGTAAGCTTTCTGCTGCAGAGTCTAAACTACGTGTATGGGACGCTGAGCTACGAGACACGCTGGCCGATTATATAGCAAAGGCAATTGAAGACAAGAAACAGCTGCCATTTATAGGATTACTCAATGATTTTGATAATGTACACGACACACTTATATCTAATGCCGAAAAACTAGGATCAGAAGATGACATGTCAGAAGAACTCAAGGCTATTTATGAAGATACATTTGACAAGACAGGACGCGAAGTAATGAATGAAGTCAAGGCTCTTGCCGATAAATATACTGCTCGCATTGAACAAGAGCGAGCCGCGGCTCAAGCTGCACGTGACGAAATCATAAACAAATACACCCCTGCTTCCGATAATAAAGAAGCCTAGCCACTAACACATCTATAAAACACTTGTGACAAAAGCGCTACTGTGTTTCAATATTATATATGAAAAGAAACCTTGATAACGTTATTGTAATGCCGGGTGTCGGCCAAGAGCACCATGATCGTAGAACAAAAGAGGAAAGACGTCATCGTCGCACTATTGTTGGCGCAGTTGTAGGTGGCGCTGCGGTTGTTGCCGCTACGGCAGGGTTGGGTGTCTGGTCTTATAATCTTACTCAGAACGAGCAGCCAAGCTTTATCCTCGAAGGTACAATCGAAGATGACGGACAGCCACTCGAAGTTAGCGGTGGCGTATTTTTAGGCTGCGGAGGCTTTGGTTCCGACGAGGCTGTTATTACGGCCCGTATCCGCACAGTAGTTGATGTTCCAAATGATAAGCTCGACCCTAAAGGCCGCGTTATTGAGGTTCAGACCCAGACTGGTGATCGTCTTTGCGAAGATGCCTTAAAAACAATCAAAGTTCGTCCCGAACTTTTGGTGCCTGGTTTAGTTGACGAAGTAACCGGCTGGGAAGAGAACTTTATGGGCGACGGTACCTATAGCGCTGCCGAAAGCTTTACTGCACAAATTACCGACGCCAAAGTTGCCGGCATCCCCGTCCATCCGATAGCTCAATAGCTTCTAGTTTTGTTATAGTTAACTTATGAGCACCCTTCTTCCTGTTGTCCAACAAGCGCTTGACCAGTACCAGCTGAAGTACGAGGTGCGCGACTGCGACCCAAACTTAGCCGACACGGCTGCCTTTAATGAGGCCTACGGTTTTACGCCGGAGCAAGGCGCTAACACCATTTTGGTGGCTAGCCGTAAAATTGAGCCACCGCAGTTTGCGGTCTGTGTGGTATCACCAAGCACCCGTCTGGACGTTAACAAAGCCGTCTGTAAAGCCATGGGTATTAAGCGAGCTTCGTTTGCCAACGCCGAACAAACCCAACAACTAACCGGCATGGAGATTGGCGGCGTTGTTTGTGTTGGCATCAACAACCTGCCAATCCTAATCGACAGTTTTGTAATGCAACAACCCATGGTTATCATGGGTGGCGGCAATCGCACCAGCAAGCTCTGGCTCAACCCGCAAGAACTTTTAAAGTTACCAAACGTTCAGGTAATCGAGGGGCTGGCCACGCGGCCCGAGTAGTTAATACGCTCCGGTTTGCTATAGTTAAGCCATGTCACCAAGTAGTGCGATTGATTATGTCACCAAGGCTAAAAGGCGCTTTTATACCACCACAGCCCTAACATCTGCCTACTTTGCTACCGGAAACTGGCTGTTCTTTTGGCGACTGTATCTAACCAATGGTGGTATTGGGGTTGTCGATGCAATCTGTTATTTGGTTGGTACTTTGGCCGAAGTGCCAACCGGCGCCATCGCTGACCGGATTGGACGGCGGCGAATTATGCTCTTGGGCGTAATCCTCTTAGGAATTGGCTACACGGTTATGGGTTTGGCTATAAATGGCAATATGATTCTGATCGGCTACATGATTTACTCGATAGGTTCGTCCTTCTATTCAGGTGCTGACGATGCCCTTATGTATGACTACCTAAAGACCAACAACGAGGCTGGCCAGTGGGAAACCATTGCTCGGCGTAAGCAACTGGTTATGCGGGTGGTCAGCGTGTTGGCAACATTCATCGGTGGCTATATGTATGTTGTTAATATGCGGATGCCAAGTTTGGTGCGAGGAGGCTTTTTCTTACTGGCAATCATCCCGATATTAAGCATGGCCTTTATGGACAGTGCGCAGCCAAAAACCACCCGCGACAGCACGGTCACTTACTTTCAGCACCTTTGGACTGGCGTGCGGGACTTGCTCAATCGCAAGATGCTACCAGTTGTTTTACTAGTGATGGGCGTTCAGGGTGTAACGGTTTCAATATTCATTGGTGGCCTTTTGCGCCCATTGATGTTGGAGCGCACCGGTTTGCCAGTTCCAGATCATGCCACGCTGATAGCTTTAGCGTCGCTCATTACTGTCGCTATATTACTGCGGCCACGACCCAAAAATAAAAAGGTCTCCTCGGTGTTTCGGCAGGCAATTCTGTATACAGGGATCATTATTTTAGGGTTTGTATTGAACTTACCAGCCGGCTGGCTGGCTGGTGGTGTGGTCGGCGTGTTTTTGATTCATGTTGGAGACTACTTGCTAGTACCGGCCACCAGCGCCCTTATTAATGCTTCGGTGTCGTCGACCCACCGGGCGACAGCTCTATCGACGGCAAACCTCATAGAACATTTACCATACATCATCGCCGCCCCGTTGATTGGCCTGGCCGCTGACCAAGGTCAGCTAACTCTTGTAATCCAGATAGTACTGGTAGTTATTTGTAGCGCCACACTTTTGGCGATTCTAACGCACAACCGCCTAAAGAATAATCTACCGGCCTAAAGCCCGTTAGTCACGGGCAATTGTTTGCTATAGTTAACACATGTCAGGCCAAACCCCCATTGACCGTATCAACTTAGAAGGTGACTTTGAGCCGTTTGTGGCCCAGGTTGCTGAGGCCTTTCAAATTGTCGAACCGACTGGCCATACGGTTATAGAAGTTGGCTACGAAGATTGCAATGTCGTCATCGATGCCAAAGACAATCGCTACTTAGCCAAGATGTTCGCCAAAACCCGTAAGCCCGAAGAAGTCGGTCGCTATGTAGAAATTATGGAGCAAGTCGTTGCTGCAGGCGTTAGCCATCCAGAATTACTTAAGACCAAAACAGGCGACACTGTGCTGTCGGCGAGCGGTGTCTCATTAGTTGTGATGCCGTTCATTAACGGAAAGACATTTTTTGAGCTCGATCGAGCACCAAACCCAGCTGAACGTCGAGCCGTTCTAGAACAAGCCGCTAAGGTAAATGCCATTGATTACAAGCCGACCTATCTTTTTGATAGTTGGGCTGTTCCTAATATTCAGGCCATGTTTGAACGGGTTCAGCAGTATGTAGAGTCTGACGATCTGGAATTGGCTAAAAAGGCTATGGCTGCCTATGCAGATATTCCGGTTAATGATTTGCCGCACAGCTTTGTGCATGGTGACTTTACAAAAACCAACGTGTTACTCTCGGACGATGGCCAAATCTATATTCTGGATTTTTCTGTAGCCAATTACTATCCGCGCATCCAGGAGCTTGCCGTGATTGTGGCCAACCTGCTGCACGACGGTAGCGATCAGTCTCTGGCAGAAAAGTGTCAAGTCGTTGCCGACGAGTACAGGCAGTTTAGTGATCTGACAGACCTAGAGCGACAACATTTGCCAGCGTACGCACTAGCAGCGGTCGCCATGGAATTTTTGGGCGCTCATCAAGAAAAGTATATTAATGGTAATGATACTGAAGAAACCGATTATTGGTTGAATGTCGGACGTGAAGGCTTGCGGCGAGAACTGTAAAATCGAGAAGTTCTAGTAATCTAAAATATGGTCTTTATTACGGGCCAGCTTGCGGTCTAATTTAACTTTGAGTAAGTTCAATATATTAAGTGTCCTTTGGGTTTGGGAGTCGGTTGCTTCGGGGTGAGGTTGTACTTGGTGCAGGGCTAGTCGGGTATCGACCACGCCGGCAGCCTGTTGTACGCCAACCCAATGACCACGCTGGCGACGTTGACTCACCGAAGCATCGGCCGGAACGGCCAGTAGCCTGGTGGCGGCGTAAAGTTGGCGATAAGTCGCTACTTTAAAGGCCTCTTCAAACAAGCCACTAGCAATATCTGCGTCTGCTGTTTCGTTATAGCGCCCGTCCCGGACGCGCAGTTCCATTACAGCCAGACTAGCAATGTGGGGCGTGAGGCGGCCGATGAGCTGGTCGAGGGCGGTGGCTATCTCGACAACTTCGGGCGGTCGGTTATCCTGTTTATCAACAAGATCATGAATGCGGTCACCATGCTCCTCAATAACATCTTGAGCAACGCGTGACAGGTTACGATATATGGCCGGATGGGTGTGGGGCCATGACGGACCGTGACTACCTTCATCGGCACCCAAGTCGTGCCGGGCTAAGCCAAAGTTATCAATGTTTGGGGCTAGTAGCTTCATGTCGGCCATCGCTTCGGTTATCTGCCCGGCGGTAAATATCTGGCTGCCATTATCGCGTGGTTCACCTGGTACAATCGTTGGAATGTCGGTGCCCACTAATCGGCCCAACTTCCGGTGCATATAATTGGCACCGGTCGGTCCATTTACTAACCTAAAACGATAAAGGCTGTCGAACCATCTGTCATGATAGAAGGCTACATAGCCTTCCTGGTCTTCGATCAGACCGTGGAGCGTCTGATCATGATCTTTGTCCGGGTCGTCAATTCGTTCGTACCAATCGGGGTCTTCGTAATCGCGGAGGTCTTCTTCTAGAATTCCGCTAACCGGGTTTTGTTTGTAGGCTGGTCTTTTATAGTGTTCTTGTCGGAATTCGGCATAACGTGTTTCGTCAACTTCGCTTATGGCCGTAAAGTCATGTCTGGAAAAGGGGTTTGTCCGCGACACGGCGCAGTCACCCGGATTAAATTCAAAATCAATATGCTGGGCAAGGGTTTGTAGTTTTTGGGTATCAATCATAGAACAATCTTATTCTCGGTACAATACAACAAAACAGCGTTTATAGCAAGGTTCTTAATTTGCTCATGCTTGCAAATTTTACGGAAAACTCTAGAGTGAACGATAATGATTGATTTTGGATCACACCAGCCCGAAGCCGAGCTAATGCGCGCAGTGACCGACGATGTGCTGGTGCAGCAACCGCTACCAGACGACAACCGCTTGCTTGAGGCTTTGCAACAAGCCCACTATCTTGAAACTGACACCTGTATCGGCTATGCGGCAGCCGTACTGTATTTTACGCGGGCTGACGGCCAAGAAGATCGAGCGGCCGAGCTTTTTGTGGGGCGACCTTTAGGTGAAGCTGGGTTGGTTTCTAACGAAGAAGCGACCACCAACTATCGTTCGATGCATTTCGGCTTACGCGCACTATACAAAACGCTTCCGGTTGGCTTCGGCGCCGAGTCGGGTACTGTCACTGACGGCCAAGATGGCAGCCGTTTATTTGTGCCAAGTGACGAGCCAGCTGCCTGGGCTCAGATTATGCGTGGCCAATTTGCTGATGCAGACGCGCTGCGCTCCGAGTTCGAGCGTCTTGGCATTGATGATATTGGTTATAGCCGTCCGTGGTTAAACCGGTTCTATCAGAACAACCCTACTTTCGACTTTGTAGATGCGCTGCGCGAGGCCGCTAAATGGGTAAGCTACACCCTAGAACCACCGTATGACCGCGTTGCCCAAGAACAATACCCCAGAACCTTAACTTTTGAAGAGGCTACCGTTTGCTTGGCTGGTGCCCTAACTGGAATTTCTCAAGAGTTTGCATTGCACGATATTGATATCGTCCACCAAACTATTCACAGCCAGTAGTAACTATTCGGCTGATTCGCTGACAGTGTAGACGATGGCAGTTTTGCCGTCTTTGCTGTTGTAGTAGGTGTTGACGTTAAGAGTGCCTTTTTTGGCGATGATTAAGCCGCCGTCGCTGGTGTCGCTGTTCATGCTAGTGGTCCAGCCGTCGGTAGAGAAGCTGGCGGTCTGGCTTTCGCTAACCTTGCTAACGCTGTCGCTGGTGGTCATAGTGACCGTCCAAGCAGTTTTACCCTCGGTGGTGATTTTGCCGCTGCCTTCGATGTCGCCATCGTAAATTGGGATACCGGTCGGGAAGTCCTTAGGCAGGGTTTTGTCCTCGCCAGCGCTGAACTCGTTACCATCTTTGTCCTTAACCGTTACGCTCTTGCTGTTTGAGTCGACATTAACTCCAGTTTGTTTAGACAGTTCGTTGCCAAACATAACAGCCCCGACCGTAAAGAATAGGACTGGTAGTATTACAAACAGGACCACAACCACGACAACAATAATTATGACGGTTTTATTGGTGTTATTCTTGCCGGCTGGCTTAGCTGGAGTTGCTGGGGTGGCGGGTTTAGCTTGGTCGGTTGCCTCGACTTTAGCTTCTTTGGCAGCTGGTTTTGGTGTGTCAGTTGGTGTTTCGGGCATGGTTTACTCCTTATAGTAGTTGTTAACCTTATAATACTCCGTCGGTCAGCAATATTCCATAAACAACGTTAGTCTAGTGCATTGACAAAAAAGCATAACCATGCTAGAATATTGAACATTATGCAACGATTCAATACCGAAGACTTTGGTCCAGAATTTAAAGAATGGCGCAAGATTCGCCGCAGGGCGAACCTCCGCGAAGGTGCTTTTGCGACTGCTGCTGTAGTTGGCGTTGGCCTACTTACTGGTTACGTCGTTTCTTGTGAATCAACCGAAACTAGCAGCCAGCCAAGTGCCGTCGTGGCAAACCCATCCCCCGAACAGGTTGTTGTCAGCTACGATGACCCAACCGAAAGTGCTCAGTATTGGGCAAGGGGTGGAAGCGACGAAAAAGTTACAGTTAGCGACATTAATATTGCTAAAACCTATGCCGACATGGTCGAAGACCCTGGCGAGGCGACTTTGGTTAGCGATGTTTTGAGCTATGAAGCTTCTTTGGCGGCTGCCTATGCCGCCAGCGGCAGTGGCAATGGTTCAATTACCGTCAACGACTTTAAGGTAGCCGAATATCTAGCCGATGTTTCGGCCGAGTATGGTGATCATGCCGATTCGGCCTACGAGGCGATTGCCAGTAACGCCATAACAGTTGGTAACTATTGGCAACAGGGTGGTGCCGACGGTGTGGCTGACGATCAGGAACACCGAGTTGCCAACTATTACTACGACATTGCGGCCAGCGCCAACCAAGCCGTTCTGGCTGACTAAACACCGTTTAGTTCTCGAGTTTACTCTGATTCACTGTATCCGAACAAAACCCGTACGGGTTTTTACATATAACTAAATGGTGCTCCGCAAAAAAGTGCTAATTATTAAAAGATTGAATTAACTTATTGAATAAAGTTATTAACTAAGTTAATTATGTTACTTAATAATCGTGTCAAATA
>JAUPVS010000020.1 GCA_030916945.1 Patescibacteria group bacterium | reverse complement strand
AGGCCGCAACCTTTTACTGGGAAAAAAGTGCGCAGGTCTTTTTGGATGTGGCCAAGGAAAGTGCGTCATGAAAATCGGCATTGATCTATCTCCTATTCAAGGCCCGCACCGCATGCGCGGCATTGGGTACACGCTAATTAATCTTATAAACCACCTGCCTGCCAAAGACAGAAAAAAGCACGAATTTGTTTTTTACACCCTACCAGAAGAGTCTGCTGATTTTGGAGACCCTTTAGATATTCTTGACCTGCATGGCATGAACTATGAGATTCGGCCCTTAACGCCCCAGAAGAAAATTGTCCGCCGACTACCTGGGCGTCTGAACCTAGTGATTAGCAGTTTAAACGCTTTGCTTGCCATAAAGGACCTACGTTTTGGGGACTCTAGAATTAGTGATACTAAAGATCTCGATGTTTTTCTACAAACCGACCAGTCGCAAAGTTTACCAGCCGGACGAAGGCTCAAGAAAGTTCTAATCGTTTACGATATCATCCCCTATGTTTTGGAGTGGGACTACCTATGGTCGTACAAAACTGCTCGGCAAATCCACGGTTTTTCACGCAAGGCCGCCTTTAGATGTAAAACCCGGCGCTGGCTTTACATATTTAAGCTTAAGCTAAATATCCGACGGGCCGATAAAATCTTGGCCATTTCTGAGGTAACAAAGAACGACTTCATCAGTACATACAATATTAATCGCGATAAGATTTTTGTAACTCCACTTGGTGTCAGCAGACCCACGGTACATTCCAAAGATATAACTCTTAAGCGTTACTTTAAAACATCCTGGGGCTACCAAACATCACCTTTAAAACTAAGCTCTAGCCAAAAATTCTTACTGTTTGTGGGGGGTGCCGACAAGCGCCGTAAGCTACAAGACCTAGTAACTGTTTTTAACAACCTTAGAGCTAGTGGTAAAGATATAAAGCTCGTTCTAGCCGGCGACAGCATGAAAGGGCCCGAGGCTATATCAACAGAAGAAATCCAAGGAGCCCTTAAGACATCGTCCTATCTTAACGACATTATCTTTCTTGGGTTTATTGATGATATCTCTAGAGACTGGCTTTATAAACATGCCTTGGCCTACGTCTTCCCAATTCGATACGAAGGGTTTGGCCTGCCTGTACTTGAAGCAATGAGCTATGGCTGCCCGGTTATCAGTTACAAGAATAGTGCCACGACCGAGGTAGCCGGTAATGCACCTCTGTACGTCGAGAATACTAACGAACTTCTGAGCGCTGTACAACTAATATTAGAGAGTCCGACAAAAGTCAGGCAAATGCGCGAGATGGGACTCAAACAAGTCGAAGCCAGTGACTGGACCAAGGCATCTCATAATATTATAAAACAGACTACTACTTAGATTTATTGCGTCTGTATTTTAGCCAGTCTATCGTTAAGCCGTACGCCGCACGCTTCAGGCGCCGAGGCAACGTCTGGCCACCAAGACTAACCGGCTCTAGCCGCGCAACCTTTTGAGCAAGCTGCTCAATTTGTTCGGTCATCTTCTTATTATTTTCTACAAGTATTTCGAGCTGCTCGGAATCAGCCTGCCAGGATTGAGCTTGGTGCTGCTTAAGCGCATGGTAGTCTAGCAATACAACCCTTTCATCAAAACCCTCCGTGCGGCTCCAGGACTCTTCGGCGACATAATACTCATTAATGCCGTCCTGAATAAAAAGCTTGTAGCCATGCTTGGTAAGTATGGCCTTCCAGTCTTCTGAAACATGGTTAGCCTCTATGCAAATAACTTCTGGGCGATATTTACCCCAATCGTTGCCGGCAACCGCTTGGTACTCATAACCTTCGACGTCAATTTTTACAAAGTGAACTTTTTTAGGGCAGTGTTCCTCAAAAACCTCTTTTAGAGTAACAACAGGCACATCATAGTCTTTATAGGCTTCTGAATGTGCAGCCTTTTGGCTTGGTTGAAAAGTTGAATGTCCCGGTCGCTTAGGATACTCACGAAAGGTAACAGTCCCCGCCTTGCTGCCGATTCCACATTGCAAATTTATATCATTAGGACGATCGTCTGCCAGTTGCTGGTAAAGATTCTTAATTGGCTCAATGTTAACTCCGCGCCAGCCCTTTTCATAAAAGTGTTTGGTGACCGAGTCTATAACTGGATAGTTAGCACCAACATCAACGTAAAACCCTTTTTTGACATCATGCAGCAAGGCAGCCAGAATGATATCTTCATTGTACTGGGCGTATGTGGTAACTGCTTTAGGGTCAATCATAGCATTACTTTATTGTGTAGTTTATCAAGAATCCTGGGTCAACCATGTAAGGCAAGTGTCTCTTTTTTTGAATATTAACGTAAAGTGCCCGATTCCACCAATCAGACACTGTTATGCCGTCATTATGAAGTACTGCCGGATCAACCGTGTACTTGCCATCTGCAAAAACATTAGGAAATTTGAATTCAATCTTAAGTACCTGCCCCTTGTGAAGGCTCGGCAATTTAGTATCCTCCAAAATTGTGTTGGTGCCTGTAATATCCTTGCCACTCGCGTCCCTAACCCTAACACCCACAATCGGGGGCTCAGAATCTACCCTAGCCTTTATTGTCTGGGTGATCTTTAACCAATGTTCATCTATTTCTGCAGCTACGTTTGTAATTACCAGTTTCTGATCACCCCACCTGTCATCACCCTGTTCGCTACCCACAGACTGCCCTTGCTGTGACATAAACAGTTTTTGATATTGTTCAGCTATTCCGGAGGTCTCGCCAATATCGACAAGTTTACTCTTTTCAATCAAAAGCGCTCGGTCGCAATACTCACGCACGGCATTCATGTCGTGACTAACAAACACTACAGTTACGCGATTATTTTTTAGCTGCTTAAAATACTCAAAGCACTTGCGCTGGAAGTCAGCGTCGCCCACTGCCAGTACTTCGTCGATCAGTAGAATGTCGGCTTTGGCACGAACCGCCATAGAAAAGGCCAAGCGCACCTGCATACCCGATGAGTAGTTTTTAAGTTTTTGGTCCATAAAATCTTTTAGCTCCGCAAACTCCACAATATCGTCATACTGCGCGGCAACTTCTTTTTCGCTAAAACCAAGTAAGGCACCATTAAGAAAAACGTTTTGGCGGCCGGTTAGCTCTGGGTTAAAGCCAACCCCAAGTTCGATAAACGGCACCAGCTTGCCCTTGGTAACGATGCTGCCTTTGGTTGGCTGGTAGATTCCGGCTAAAAGCTTGAGCAGGGTACTTTTGCCGCTACCATTGCGGCCGACTATTCCAAAGAATTCACCCTTTTTTACAGTAAACGAAATATCTTTTAGGGCGTGTTGCACATCTACGTTTTTGTGCATAGAGGAACGAAACGGGTTTATAAAAGCTTCTTTGACGCTTTTGGCGCGCTCGTGGGGAAGTGCAAAGTTTTTTGAAACACGCTTCACTTGTATGGCTACGTCTTCCACTACACCTCCTCCGCGAAATATGGCGAACGCTTCTTAAAGTACCAAACCGATACTACCGCCAATAATAAAACTATAGTAACAGGGATTAGCCGCGCCCAGGAGCTTCCGTAAATTGTTGCAATTGTCTCGGTTTGCTCCGTCACCAAAAAGGCGCGGGCGTCTTGGATAATCTGGGCCATCGGGTTCAACATCAGCACCTTAGCAGCCGTTATAGACATTGCCATTACGAGAGTAATTGGATACAGGATTGGTGTTGCATAGAACCCGGCCTGCAGAGCAACTTCCCAGATATAATTGATGTCCCGAAAGCGAACAAACAAGGCGCTCAACAGCAGCCCAACCGATAATGAAAAGACAAACAACTCCATCAGTGGAAATACTATTAATAATCCATTAACGCGCAAAGGCACATGACTCAGTAGCATAAACAAGAATACGACCACCATATTAATCAGTAGGTTAATCGACGCCGAAAAGGAGCCGGCCACAATAATTACATAGCGAGGGAACGATAGCTTGCGCATAAGATCACCTTTGGCAACAATTGCTCCCACACTGCCCAGTGTCACTTCAACAAAGAAATTCCAGAAAACAATACCAACAAGCAGATAAACAGCGAAGTAGGGTATCTGGTCACCAACTCGTAAGAACTTTACGAAAACTATATATAAAATTGTAAACAGCGCCAGTGGGCGAAGTAATGTCCAAAGATAGCCCAACGCCGAGCCTTGGTATCTTATTTTGAAATCTGTCTTAACCAGCTGTTTCAGCAATACAAATGAGTACCGATAGCGTTGTTTGATTCTTTTCACGTTACCTTCATTATAGAGAGTTACCCCTATATTTGCTATAGTCTAGTCATGGCACACATACTTGTAACCGGTGTTAATGGATTCGTTGGTCACCATATGGTCGGCGAGCTTAAAAAACACAACCACAAAGTGACTGGAACTGGGACCAGAGCGCAGGCTGATCCTAGATTAAAGTTGGTCCTCGACAACTACATAGGTGGTTGTGACTTAACTAAACACGAATCTGTCAAAAAACTACCCCTCAAAGAAATAGATGCCGTGATTAACCTAGCCGGCTTAGCTCAGGTTGGCGCTTCGTTTGACCAGCCGGACGTCTATATGCACGTTAACGTTGCCGTTCACGAAACTCTTGTAGCCGAACTTAAACGGCTCGGGAGGAATGATGTCAGAGTTGTAGCCGTCAGTTCGGGGGCTGTTTACGAAAACAACCAGCCAATGCCCTTGAAAGAGACGAGCGCACTCATTAAAGACGGTTCACCCTACGCCAAAAGTAAGGTCGCCATGGAAGCCATGTTGCACAAGTATCAAAATGAGGGAATGAATATCGTGGTTGCTCGCCCGTTTAACCACATTGGACCAGGTCAGGGTGGTGGTTTTTTAATACCTGATCTTTTCCAAAAGCTATTAGGCGGTAAGCCAGTAACTGTTGGTAGCCTTGCAACCGAAAGGGATTACACCGATGTGCGCGATGTCGTCTGCGCCTACGCCCTACTGGCTACCCAGCCCAACCTGAAAGACAATTTATATAACGTCTGTTCTGGTAAAAGCATCTCGGGCGATAAGATACTTAGGACTGTTCTGCGGATTGCCAATAAGTCCGACACCCCAGTCACCGTCGACCCTTCCCTAATCAGGCCAAGCGACCCTCAACGAATAGTTGGCGACAGTACCAGACTTCGTCAAGCCGTTGGCTGGACCCCAAAAATTGAGCTTGAGCAGACTATTTCCGATGTTTTTGCTGAACTAAGCTAGGCTTTGCTAGCCTCTTCTTTTAGATCGTGCTCGACCATTAGCTTAACCAGACCAGGGAAGTCAACTTGTCTCTCCCAGCCAAGTTCTTTTTCGGCGCGAGTTGGGTCACCAAGCAGTAAATCAACTTCTGAAGGACGGAAGAAGTCAGGGTTAATGCTAATGAGTACTTTCCCGGTCTTCTTGTCTACCCCGGTTTCTTTGACTCCGGTACCCTGCCATTCAATGTCAACTCCGGTTTCTTTGAAAGCGAGTTCGCAGAACTCACGAATCGAGTGCGTTTCGCCAGTGGCCAATACGTAGTCATCTGGCTTGTCTTGCTGCATGATACGCCACATTCCTTCTACGTAGTCACCTGCATAGCCCCAGTCCCGCTTAGCATCCATATTACCAAGCTCTAGCCGGTCCTGTTTACCAAGCTTAATGCGCGCGACCGCTTGACTGATTTTCCGGGTTACAAATTCTGGCCCACGCCGCTCACCTTCGTGATTGAATAGAATTCCACTGACTGCGAACATGCCATAGTTTTCTCGATAGTTCTTTGTGATCCAAAAACCGTAGAGTTTAGCCACACCGTAAGGACTACGCGGGTGGAAAGAGGACTCTTCGGTATAGCCCTTTTCTGGACGGTTATAATCAAGCCCGCCAAACATTTCCGAGGTTGATGCCTGATAAAACTTGGTTGTTTTTTCCAGGCCTGCCAGACGAATTGCTTCGAGAACATTGAGCACACCTTTGCCGGTGACATCGGCCGTCATGATTGGATCTTTAAATGAGTACCCAACGTGGCTAATGGCCGCTAGGTTATAAACTTCGTCGGGCTTAATTTCCTGCATGGCGCGAGTGAGAGCAGCCAGATCAAGCAGGTCAGCCAAAACTAGTTTTACATATGGCATTTCATTCTGGGTTTGCTGGTAACGGGGGTGGCTTGACTCGAGTTGACCGCGGATAACACCATAAACTTCGTAGCCCTTTTCGTGCAGTAACTTTGCAAGATGACCACCGTCCTGCCCGGCAATACCTGTTATCAAAGCTCTTTTAGCCATATATGCTCATTTCCCTTCGTCGTGTTATCGTATGTGACTGCTATTATAACTCATCCGAAATCGATTTGTTGCGGTATAGTATAAACATTGTGAAAAGAATTGTTATCGACGCTCGCGAATCGGGCACCTCGACTGGTCGCTATGTCGACAAGCTGATTGAGCATCTGTATAAAATCGGCTCTAAGCACGAGTTTGTAATTGTTGCGTACCCAGATCGCCGAGAGTTTCTAAAGAAGATCGCCCCCTCATACAAAATGGTTGAGACGTCATATAAAGAGTTTAGTTTTGGTGAGCAGCTTGGCTTTAAGAAACAGTTAAAAAAGCTCAAAGCTGACCTGGTGTTCTTTCCGATGGTTCAACAGCCGATCATGTATCGTGGCGCCAAGGTTACCGCCATGCTCGATCTAACCACATTGCGCTTCCGAAACCCAGCCCGTAACTACTTTGTTTTCAGGACAAAGCAGGCCGCCTACTACCTGGTCCATGTTGTGGCCGGTAGAACCAGCCGACAAATAATTACTATCAGTAACTTCGTCCGTAACGACGTCTCTCATACCTTTCATATACCAGAAAGTAAAATTACCACTACTTATAATGCCGCCGATAAGCTTGCCGAGAAGGCCGTTCCGATCAAAGTACTCCAAGGCAAACGCTATCTGCTCTATGTTGGCCGACCTTCCGCCAACAAGAACCTGAATCGTCTAGTGGACGCTTTCGCCATACTTAAAAAGCGAAACCCAGACCTAATACTGGTTTTGGCTGGCAAAACCGATTCGGAATATGAGAAGCTGCGAGCCTATGCCCGCAAAAAGGTTGGGCAGGGTGTTTTATTCACCGGTTTTGTAAGTGATGGTCAGTTACGTTGGCTGTACGAGAATGGTAGCGTTTACGTATTCCCGTCTTTGAGTGAGGGTTTTGGCCTGCCAGGCCTGGAAGCCATGCAATACGAGCTGCCGGTAGCCTCTAGTAACGCCACTTGTCTGCCAGAGATCTACCAGGATGCCGCCCACTACTTTAACCCCTTCAGCGCCCAGCATATGGCAACCAAGGTTCAACAAATATTGGACGACCCCAAACTGGCTATGCGTTTAATCGCCAACGGAAACAAGGTGCTGAAAAAATACAGCTGGCGCAAAATGGCCGACCAAACCTTGGCCATTTTTGAGAAAGCCATGCGCACCTAGCACCCGGGGTTCGACGGGGTATTCTTTTAATCGGTCGAAGGGAGAACAAAAAAGAAGAGGGTTAGCCGAACCACCGGGCTCCCCAAGAAACTCCAAACTTGGGTTAAGTCCTATTGTGACAACCCAACATTAAAAAGTTCTTAAATTTCAGAGGAAGTTAATCTTTGGTTTCTACGGCCGTCTCTTCGGCAGCCACATCTTCAACCGGTTTCAAAATAATGTGGCGGTCGCGTCCTTCGCCAACCGATTCAGTCTGTAAACCGGCTTCGCTGGCTACCTGGTGGACGGTCCGTCGGTCGGCCGCATTCATTGGCTTTAGTTCCATCGGTTTGGCCGACGACTTAACTTCAGACACCCAGGCTTCGGCTTCTTTAGCGACGCGCTCGGCTCGGTTCTTTTTGTAGTCGGCCACGTCGACGTTAACTCGAGTGACCTCATAACCATTATTCTTAAGAGCACTCATCACCATAAACTGCAGAGCCCGCATGGTGTCACCGTGTTGCCCAATTAAAAAGCCGTTTAGGTGGGTTGATGGCACATGTAGCTCAATAACTTCGTTATCGGTGGTGGTAGCATAGACATCAATATTAACCCCAAAGAATGACAGCAAGTTCTCTAAGTATTTTTTGGCGTATTGAATTGACTCTTCCACAGCTACTTCCTCCGTTTAGCCTTCTTCTTAGCCGGTTTTTTGGTTTTTGGCTTCTTAACAACTTCGCCCTCGACAACCTTTTTCTGCTTAATTGCCGGCGCGTCGGCCACGGCCTCTAGCTCGGCTTCGTCTTGGTTAAGTACTCGGTTCTGTTGGATGATTGCAATTAAGCCGCTCACAAACCAATACAGTGATAAGGCCGAAGCAATCCCTAGGGTTACAAAGAATATCAGAACTGGGATCATTAGGGTGGTGAAGCGTCCGGTAGCGGCCTGCATCTCGCTTTGGTCGGCTTTCTCGCCAGCCGAAGCTTCTTTGAGTATCTGCCGTAGTCCTTTTTTCTCGGCTGGTGCTGGTAGTAGCTGTTTGCTTTGGTAGTACTGAGCGATGGCGCTACCAGCTACTAGTATCAGTGCTGGAATATACCAAACGCCATTTGTTAGAGCGGCTCGGTTTAGGTCAACCAAACCAAATAGGGTTGGCTCGAATAAGTCGATGTTTTTAGATAATTCTTGAATCCAAGGAAGGTTTCTGACGAAGGGGTAGGTCTGGTTAACCAGCTGTTCCGGGTTGGCGATAAGGTTTTTGAGCCCAATATATAAACCAATCAAGATCGGGAACTGGAGCAATGTTAAGCCCAGTGTTGCAAAGGGGTTAATCTTGCGTTCCTTGTATAGCTCCATGGTCAGGGCTGATTCTTTGGCGCGGTCACCCTTGGTAGCGGCCTTGATCTTCTTTAGTTCAGGTTGGAGTTCACGAAGTTTCTTGGTGTGATGCAGCTGCTTCTTAATAAGAGGCCACAAAAGTATCCTGATGACGACCGTAAAGATAATAATAGCCATACCAAAATCGTGCCCTGGCAGCAATGCGTAAATTAGCGCCAGCAGGTTGAATAGAGGCTGCACAATAAGTGTATTAAACATAAATCTCCTTTGGTTCTATCATACCATGACCCCTAGTTGTTTACGGTCTGCTCAAGCTTGGCTTGTTCGATTAGGCTTAATACCTGTTCCCGTAGTTCGTCAATCGGGGCATCTGCCGCATTGGCACTGAATACCGTTACAACCAAGTCAAAGGGCTGGTCGGAGCGCAGGCTAGTTCTAAGCAGCTCATACAAGCGTCGCCTGATTCGATTACGAGTAACCGCCGATTTGTGAACCTTTTTACTGACCACTACTGCCAAACGATAATCTGATCGCTTGGGGTTAGGGCAGTAACGCAAGCCCATTAAAGGGCCCCTGACGGTTTTGCCATGGCGGTAAGCATAGCGCAGGCTGCCGTACCCATGAAACCGGTTGGCGCGTCCAATCACTATTGTCCTCCTGGTCGGTCTAGTGAGTTAAACGGTGGCGACCCTTGATACGGCGGCGCTTTAAAACAGCCCGGCCGGTTTTATTGGCCATACGTTTAAAGAAACCGTGCTCCCGGGCGCGATGACGTTTTTTGGGTTGATAAGTTCGTTTTGGCATAATCTTCTTTCTATATCTGTGCTCCTAAGTATACCAGAGCACACCTCTATACGACGAACGACCCGTGTAGGGTCGGTAGGTTCGTAAAATTAACAATGTTTACCCCGTCAATTCTAGCAAGTTTTCCCCAGATGAACAAACTTTTTCCACACATTCTCTAGGGGTGGTGTGGGGCTGTGCACAAATCAACCCCTAAAAGCCGGTTTTGTAGTGTGGTTCAACCTGGTTTATAAAAAGCTGTGGAAAACCCCAAAATTTCTGTGTATAGTAAGGCTACTAGCGAGGGAAACAGGCGGGTAAAAGGAGATATAGTGTTGGTAAAAGAGGCTGATGTTTGGCAGGCAGTACTGGGCGAAATCGAGCTCAGTGTTCCTCATGGCAGTTACATAACTTGGTTTAAGCCAACTCGGATATTAAAGATGTCCGACGACACGCTAGTGGTTGGCGTGGTAAATGTTTTTGCCAAACAGCAAATGGAAAAACGTTACACACCACTAATTAAAGAGGTCTTGGCCAAAAATGGTGTCAAAGCAAAGAACCTGGAGTTTAAGATTAACTCTAGCCTGGGCGTCAAGAAGCCGACTCCAGACGATAACATAGTTGTACAAAAAGAGAACACGGCCACAAAAAAACAGACACCGGCCTACCGCAGCAGCGGCAACACCTTAAGTCATTCTTACCGCCAGGGCCTAAATGAGCGCTACACCTTTGAAAATTTTGTGGTCGGTTCTGGTAACGAACTAGCCTACGCCGCCTGTCAGGCAATTGCCCAAAACCCCGGCACAAAATACAACCCCCTCTTTTTGTATGGTGGCGCTGGTATCGGCAAAACCCATCTTATTCAGGCTGTTGGTAACGCCGTTACTACCAACAAAAAAGATGCTCGCGTGGTTTACGCTTCTACTGAACAGTTTGTCCAAGAGTTTGTTGACGCCTTGCGTTACAAAAAGAATACCGACTTCGCTAATCACTACCGCAATGTTGATGTCTTGATTGTTGATGACGTTCAATTTTTGGCCGGCAAAGAAAAGATTCAAGAAGAGTTCTTTCATACCTTCAACGCTCTTCACCAAGCCAATAAGCAAATTATTATTAGCAGCGATAAGCCGCCGCGCGACATTCCAACCCTAGAAGATCGTCTAAAATCACGTTTTACCTGGGGTATGTCGATTGATATGCAGAATCCTGACTTTGAAACGCGTTGTGCGATCGTCCAAATTAAAGCCTCGGCTCATAACCTAAATCTTGAACCGGACTTGGTTGAGTTCTTATCTAATTTGTACCAGACTAATATTCGGGAGCTAGAGGGCGCCTTAAACCAGCTACTGGCTTTCTGTGAAATGCGCGGCTTAGAGCCAGACCTAGTTGTTGCCACCGGTTTGTTGGGTGGTCGCAAGAGTCGCCCTAAACATGTCACACCAAAACAAGTCGTTGAACGCACCGCCAAACATTTTCATGTATCAATCGACGACATTGTTGGCCCTAAACGCGATAAAGATATTGTGGTACCGCGCCAAGTTGCTATGTATATATTGCGCAGTGAGCTCCATATGAGCTTTCCAAAAATCGCCCAAGAACTAGGCCGCAAAGACCATACTACCGCCATCCATTCTGTCGAAAAAATAAACAAAGAGATGGCGTTTGATACTGATATTCGTGAAGCAATCGTCCAAATCAAGGAGCGTTTGTATGTTTAAGGCTTGTGGACAAGCTGTGGTTTACTTGCGGGTATCTTTTGGTTTGTCCCTTGCCCTGCCGCGCCGCAGTTTTTTTGTGGGTATAAGCCAGTCTTTATACCAGCAGTTGTCCAAATTTTGTACTCAGTTTTTACACACCATTAGAACTACTATCACATCTGTTAAATTAACCTTTTACCCACTTTACACACCCCCTACTATAACGATAACTACATATATATAAGGAGTAATAGTAATTGTTATGAAGTTACAAGTCACCCAAGAAAACCTAAACAAAGCTTTAGCTAATGTTGCCCGTATTGCCAACAGCCGCACTACCCTACCGATTCTCTCCAACGTATTATTAAAAACCGTAAACAACCGCCTAAGCATTGCTGCCACAAACCTAGATATCGCTATCACGCACTATGTTGGCGCCAAGGTTCAAAAAGAAGGATCAATTACCGTCCCAGCCCGCCTGATGCAAGACTTTGTTGGGAGCCTACCGAACGGAACTATCACCCTAGAACTAGATGAACATAAACTTAAAGTAAGTGCCGGTCAATACCAATCAACAATTAACGGTATAAGCGCCGAGGATTACCCAGTCATGCCCGCTATTACTGACGGAGCCGAGTGGTCTATCCCTACACCGGTATTTAAAAAGGGTTTACAACAAGTTGTTTTGGCAGCATCAAGCGACGAAACCAGACCAGTCCTAACGGGCGTATATCTATACACAGAAAACAATAATCTATATTTGGCTGCCACTGATAGCTATCGATTAGCCGAAAAGAAACTAACCAAGCTCGAAAGCTCGGTCAAACTGCTCGTCCCAGCTACCGCCATGCAGGATTTACTGCGGGTGCTTGGTGACGGTGAAGAAGTTGTTAGTGTGGTTCATGACGACCAGCAAGTACTATTTAAAGTAAATGATGTCGAGCTAGTGGCGCGGCTAATCGAGGGTAACTACCCCGACTACAAACGTCTTATACCTGCCAACTTTGTGACCACAGCGACAATTAAGAAATCTGAACTGAGTAGTATCACTAAAGTTTCTAGCCTGTTTGCTCGCGAGAGTGCCGGCAGCGTGACATTAAAGGTCGACGAAGCCAAACAGCAGATCAGCATCCACTCGGTTGCTTCGCAGCTTGGCGAAAATACCGCCCAAGCCGAGGCCCAAATTAAAGGCGACGGCGAGATTACCCTTAATTCCAGATACTTACTAGATGCACTTGGTGTAATCGACGGTGACGAAGTGGACTTTTGTTTTAATGGTAAACTCGAAGCCTGTGTAATTAAAGCAACTAAAAGCAAAGACTATATCCATATCATCATGCCACTTAAGAGCTAAGCGGCTACAATAAGAGTGATATGATCACCAATCTTCGACTACAACAGTTTCGCTCTTATCAAGACAGCACATTTGATTTTAAAGAAGGCGTCAATATTATCGCCGGACCTAACGCCAGTGGTAAAACCAATATTCTGGAGGCGATTTTATTTAGCACCCAAGGCAAATCATACCGCGCCAAAGACATAGAACTTATTAAGGATGGTATGGACTGGGCCCGCCTCGACACCATTTTTGGTGGTAAACCCCGAACCGTAAAGATAATAAAAGACGGTCAAACTAGTAAAAAATCATTCGATATTGAAGGCAAAAAACACACCAGGCTTAGCTATAAAACAACCATACCTGTCGTTATGTTCGAGCCGAACCACCTACTCATGCTAAGCGGCTCACCAGAACTACGCAGAGCCTTTCTGGACGCTTTAATTGAGCAAACCGACTCAGCACACACAACCGTAGTCAATAACTACAAGCGGGCCCTCTTACAAAGAAACCGTTTAATCAAGAACCGCGGACAGTCGATGAAAAACCAACTATTTGTATGGGACATTCGTCTCAGCGAACTTGGCGCTCAGTTAGTGACCGCCCGCCACAAAATCATCGACCAGATTAACCAGCAGCTCAGCCACACCTACAGTAATCTAGCGGGTGCCACCAGTGAGTTGACGGCGTCATATAGCAACCCTACAGAACCAGAAGCCTACGCCTCTTACCTGCTCAAACGGCTCGAGAAAGATCTAGAGCTCGACTGTTTAAGGGGCTACACCGGCGCTGGTCCGCACCGCGAAGACATTGTGTTTAGCCTAAACGCCCGGCCGTTGGCTGTTAGTGCCTCGCGCGGCGAAGCCCGAACCACACTCTTAGCCCTAAAAACCATCGAGTTAAATATGATTGAAAATACCAGAGCCACAAAGCCAATACTGCTATTGGACGATGTTTTTAGTGAGCTCGACGGCTTGCGCCGCCAGTCACTCACCGCTTTCATAACGACGCATCAGACATTCATAACCACTACCGACGCCGATATTGCCAAACGCCGCGCCGGTCATGACACAAACCTAATAAAACTGCCCACAACTAAAGAGTAAATATTATTGTGTAGACGGCGGGGTCTATACCAAGTTCCTGTATTTTTTTGGTGATGGCCGCCTTGGATTTGGCAAGCCTGGCTTCATCTAAGCCATAGCCATCGTCTAGCTGGGTTGTAACCGTGCCGGCATTCGGCGAAATATATAAGAAGTTCTTGTACGCCGATATGTTAAGAACGTCAGACATTGATTGGAGGGATGCTATTTTTTTGTCTATGCTGCCGTTATCTGGTTTGGTGGTGTCGACAAATAGCCCAACCTTTTTCTGCCGGTTGTTTATTAGACAAACACTAAAGCCGTTCGTTGTTTCTTGAGCGCCACAATAAGTATAGTTATTACTAAAACTGTAGCTCATATGGCCGGTTGCCGAATCGGGGTTAAATAACCAGATACCATCGCTTTTGGCGAGCAAGATATTTTTGTTATCAGGGAAAATATCGTCGACACCAGATACTCGGTACATAAAACTAGGCTCGGCAGTTGCTAGGCTGTAGACATCCACCTCTTTCTCGTTGAGTAAGCATAGCTTGTTAGTTCCACAGAAAAGCATAGAGGTCGGGTTTACGCCTAGTGTAAAATGACTGTCCTTACCGTCTTTATTCACTACCACCTCGGTTTTAACCTTGCCCGGGTTGTCGTTGTCTAGGTCAGCCTTTTCGCCCTCGGTGTTGTTAGAGAAGGCTATAGCTGTTTGCGATCCGCTGGCCGCCCAATCCCCTGGCTTTAGCGTAGAGTCTTTGGGCTTGCCCAGGGTGACCGATTGAGGCTTGGCATCGATGCTGGCGAAATACTGGCCGTCGTTAGAGGTTGTACTATGCACGATAAAACCATCTTTATAAGTTTTTATGCTGTAAGTTTTGTCTGGGTCAAAGTCAAGAATCAAGGCCTCTTTAGAAATCTGAAGATTGTCATCCAATAAGAAGACGGCGATAGATTTTTCGGGGTTGGCTTCCCCGGCTTCTAAGCGAGTCAGGATTACCGTACCTTCTTTTGTGCGAACCATACCTTGGGGATATTGGTAGCCAAAATCCTCGACAGATAAATTGACGGTTGGAGTTTGGGCGGTGGCGGGTTGGTGCAGAGTTAGTCCAGCGATATCCGAGCACTCATAGGAGGCTAGGACAACACTCGTAAAGTACATGCAGGGATTCGGGTTGTTGCCGACGAACTGACGGGCATTTTCGCCCTCCAGACTAACCGTTGTCTTGGTTGTGCGCAAGAACCCGGTAGAGTTGGCAATACTCATACCGGATTTACTAGTTTGGGAGGCGGATATTTGGTAATCGCCCTTGCGGAGCATCTTTTTGGTCGTCTTGGTCTTAATCTCTAGTGAGCTGGATTGGTTATTCGATTGATTGGTGATTTTGAGGTTGGTGCCATCACTAGCTCCTTCTACAGAAACTTCGATAAACGAGTAGTTCCAGACAAACCAAAACACGCCAATAAAGAGAGTTGCCACAAAGGCTAGGACAACATAGGGCTTTATTTTTGGCTTGGAATCTTCGTTGTTCATGACATCCTCCTTAATTTGTACACCCAGAGGTCGGTAATGCATTCAGGTCGGGTATCTTACCCTCGGCAATACCAACAAAAAGATTTTGCGGGCAATGTGAGGTACCGTTAATTTTAAGACCCAAGTGCAGGTGGGGCCCGGATGAGTTGCCGGTGCTGGCCGAGTGCATAATTAACTGCCCTGGCTTGACGATATCCCCGACACTGGCACCAGGAACCGACCCACCATCTGAGCCGTGACAGTATACAAAGCTGATTCCGTTACCAGCATCGATGGAAACACCGGTCCCACATTTGCCTCCATTGGGGGCGCTGGTGATTTTGCCGCCAGACATCGAATAAACCGGCGTGCCGGTTGGTACCGGGATGTCCGAAGCTGGGTAGTCGTGGTGGGG
>JAUPVS010000007.1 GCA_030916945.1 Patescibacteria group bacterium | reverse complement strand
GATCATCCTTTCTTATGAGGTGACTCACTGCTTAATTGATTTATGACTTGCGATAGGTGATTCTGCCCTTAGTAAGATCGTAAGGGGTCAACTCGACCGTAACGCTATCCCCTGGCACGATGCGGATGTAATGTTTCCTCATCTTACCGGCGACGTGAGCTATGATTTGATGGCCATTCTCTAACTCAACGCGGAACTGGGTCCCCGGTAGGGTCTCTATAATAGTCCCTGTAAGTTCGATCACTTCCTTATTGCTGGCCATAAATATAACTAAGGGTTAATTATATCGATTCTACAACGTTTTGTAAAGAGTAAATTAAGATTTCTTTGCTTTCTTGCCTTTATTGCGCCCGCGGAAGCGCAATTTGCGGGCACCACTGGCGGCAATTAGCGGGTTTTCGTTAGTATCATAGAAGAAATCAGGCTGTTCGTACTGGTCGTAGGTCACCATCATGGCGCGCGATTCAATCTGTCGGAGCGTTTCGAGTGAAACAGCTACCAAGATCAAGATACTGGTACCACTTAGCGCCACATTAGTACTCAAGAAGGCCTGGGCCACAATTGGCAAAATGGCTAGTACGCCCAGCGACAAGGCTCCAAAGAAGGTTAAACGGTTAACAATCTTACCCAAGTATTTCTCGGTCTGAACGCCGGAACGCACGTTTTCGATAAAACCTCCCTGCTTTTGCAGGTTCTCGGCAATCTCTTTAGAGTTAAAGGTGATGCTGGTGTAGAAGAAAGTAAAGATGAATACCAGCAAGAAGTAAGTAACTGGGTAAATGTACGGCTGCCAGCCGCCTTGGGCAAAGGTTGTGGGCGATGGCGTCTGGAACCAGGCAATCAGGTTGGCGCCCAGCTCTTGCAGGCGAGCACTTTCCATACCTTGCATTAATTGACCGGCAAAGCTCGGGACGCTTAGGAAGGCAACGGCAAAGATGATCGGCACCACGCCGGCTGTAATTAGCTTAATTGGCAGCTTAGTAGTAACCCCACCGTAAGTCCGACTACCTTGAATACGCTTGGCATAGTGGATGGTGATATTGCGAGCTGCTTCGTTAAGTTTAACCACCGCCACTGTTACCAGCGTGACAGCTAGCAGGGTCAGCCCGGCAAAGACCGCCTGACCACGAGCAATCACCAAACGATCACCAAACAGACGCAGAGTTGGTCCACCGTTAACCCCGGCGCTGTTAATAAGCTCAATGATCGTCGCTGGCAGCTGGCTGACAATACCGACGGTAATAATTAGCGAGATACCGTTACCAACACCTTCTTCGGTAATAAGTTCACCCAGCCACATCAACAGCATCGACGCCCCGGTTAGGGCCGAAACCATCAGCACCCACTGAGCCAGTGAGCTGTTGGCGGTAATATCGCCCAGACCACCTATACTAGCGGCCGACTGCCGAACCAGGTAGATCGCCCCTATCGACTGAATAATGGCCAGCGGCAGAGTTAGCAAACGGGTATACTGGTTAATCTTCTTGCGGCCAAACTCACCCTCGTTATTAAGAGCTTCAAGCTGCGGAATCGCCTTGGTCAGTAGCTGCATAATGATCGAGGCGTTAATGTACGGACCAAGACCAATCAGCATAATACTGAAGTTAGCCAACGCCCCACCCGACAAAACGTCAATAAAGCTCAAGAAGGATGAGCTTTTGGCCGAAGTATAGATAGATTCAAGAACTTGCTTGAGAGTTTCGGAATCACTTAATGGAATTGGAATGTGCGCCAGGATACGAAAGATCAGTAACATGCCCAGTACAGCCAATAGGCGTTTTCGCATGTCGCCGTCTTTGAGCGACTTAAATATAACCTTCCAGTTCATTGAGTACTAGTATACAAGAAAGCCGAAACTATTTCTTGCGTTTTTCGGATTTTGGCTTGGCTGTTTGCGGGCGGCCAACTTGGGCGACAGCTTCAAAAGATCCACCGGCTTTTTTAACAGCATCGATAGCCGATGCGCTAGCAGCCTGTAGCTTAACGGTAACCTTCTTGGTTAGTTCACCATTGCTGACTAACTTAACGCGGCTGTATGGAGTCGATACCAGACCAGCCGCTGCTAAAGCAGCGTTGTCGGCAGTCTTGCCAGCGAACTGTTCTAGTTGACCAGTGTAGACGTTCTCGACCTTAGCGCGGTGCGACGTAAAGCCACGTAGCTTAGGCAGGCGCTGTGTAAGAGGAGTCTGACCACCTTCAAAACCCGGTCGAACACCGCCACCGGTACGGGCGTTCTGGCCTTTAGTACCACGGCCGGCTGTTTTACCACCACCAGCAGCAATACCGCGTCCAACGCGCTTAGGGCTTTTGTGCTTAGAAATATTTAATTCGTTGTACTTCATTACTTCTCTACCTTTTCGGCAACCTTTTTAGCAGTCTTGCCGCTCTTGGTTACCCACTTATCAGCTGGCTCAATGCTTTGCAAAGCAGCCAAGGTGGCATAGGCGGTGTTAATCTTATTAGCTGAACCGAGTGACTTAGACAGGGCGTTGTGAATACCGGCAACTTCTAGAACAACCCGGACAACACCACCAGCGATCAAACCAGTACCAGGACTGGCTGGCTTAATCAGAATACGAGCACCCGATACCTTAGCCTCGGCTTCGTGTGGGATAGTGTCTTTGTAAATAGGTACGGTTACTAGGTTCTTCTTGGCAACGTCAACGGCCTTTTGGACGGCAGCAGTAACATCGGCGCCTTTAGCGGTACCAATACCAACGCGTGACTTATGGTCGCCAATGACTACCAAAGCACGGAAACGGAAGCGACGTCCACCCTTAACCACACGGGCAACACGGTCGATATGAACGACTCGTTCGTCGAACTCTTTTTCTTCTTTAGGCATTTCGTTACGAGGACGACGATTTTGATTGTTCTGATTATTCTTTGGTGGCATCTTAGAACTCCAATCCATTCTGGCGAGCCGCTTCGGCTAGAGCCTTTACACGTCCATGATACTTACGTCCACCGCGGTCAAATGAGACTTTGGTGATTTTCTTTGCGACAGCCTTTTTAGCAACTTCGGCACCAACCCAGGTAGCTTTTTCGGTCATAGTACCAGTGGCCTTCTTATTGCCAACTGTACTGACCGCTACCAAAGTGGCATGAGCGGTATCATCGATAATTTGGGCAGAAACGTGGGTGTTACTAATATAAACACTCAGGCGAGGTCGTTCGGCCGTCCCGCTCACAACTGATCGAATACGATCTTTGCGCAGCTGGCGGTTCTTTAGTTTAAGCTTTAAATTTTGCATACTCATAACTATTTTTCCTTACCTGACTTACCACTCTTACGAATGATGCGTTCGCCAACATATTTTATACCCTTGCCCTTATATGGCTCAGGTTTCTTTAGGGCTCGGATTTCGGCAGCAGTTTGACCAACTTGCTGCTTGCTAATACCGCTAACAGTAATGATATTCTGTTCGATCTTAGCCTGGACACCTTCTGGAAGATGGTAAACCACTTCGTGCGAGAAGCCAAGATTAAACTTAAGATCATTGCCAGCTAGGGCAACACGAAAACCGACACCGTTCATTTCAAGCTTCTTTTCGAAGCCCTGGCTAACGCCGACTACCATGTTATTAACTAGACTGCGCATTAGACCGTGCTTAGCTCGGTTCTGAGGCTCGTCATTAACACGAGTAACAAGGGCTTGATCGCCCTCGACTGTAACGGTGATGCCCGGCATCGTAAACTGACTCAAGGTTCCCTTGCTGCCAGTAACGGTAACGGTATCAGGGTCGACAGTGATTGTCACGCCGGCTGGAATAGCGATGGGCTGTTTTCCTATACGACTCATAATTACCTTTCTTTAATAAACCTTACAAATTAGTTCACCGCCGATGCGTTGCTTGCGGGCTTGGTCACCGGTCATCATACCCTTAGAGGTAGAAACAATTACCAAACCACGTCCGCGCTTAACGACCGGGATGTTATCGGCACCAGTGTAGTAACGGCGACCAGGCTTGCTCAAGCGAACAATTTCGGTGATGCGAGCGTTGCTATGGGCCGTATTGATAGTTAGAACCAGTGTTTTGCCAACCGGAGCGTCGGTTACAGCAACATTGTCGATGAAGTTGTTGTCCTTTAACAAGCGAGCCACCGACTCTTTAACCTTAGAGTGCGGCAAAGTAACTTCGTTCTTACGAACGTTAATAGCGTTACGAACGCGAGTTAGCATGTCGGCGATTGGATCGGTAGAAACCATACTCATAATAATTACCAACTCGCCTTTGTTACGCCAGGGATTTCACCCTTAACGGCATGTTCACGGAAACTCAAACGACTCAAGCCAAACTGACGCATGTAGGCATGCGGACGGCCGGTTTCGATGCAACGGTTCTTCCAACGAGTTGGAGACGAGTTGCGCGGTAGCTTGTGTAGACCTTCGTAGTCACCCATCTTCTTAAGTTCGGCACGCTTGGCAGCGTACTTCTTAATCATTTTTTGGCGCTTTAAGTCGCGTACGACTATAGATTTCTTAGCCATTATTTGGCCTCCTTTTCGAATGGCATTCCAAACTTCTCTAACAAAGCTCGGCTGTGCGCAGGCTCTTGCGCGTTAATCACAAAGACAATTTGCAGACCATGTGGGGTAGTTGTTTCTTCAAAAGTCAGTTCCGGGAAAGCCGATTGGTCAACCAGGCCTAAGCTATAGTTACCTTGCTTGTCAAAAGCCTTGGCGCTAACGCCGTGGAAGTCACGCAAACGCGGTAGAACAATGTTAATCAGACGGTCGATGAATTCGTACATCTGGTCACTTCTTAGAGTAACCTTTAGGCCGACCTTGTTGCCTTCGCGCAGTTTGAATGAGGCGATTGACATCCGAGCAACGGTTTCGACTGGCTGTTGACCAGTAATCTTACGAACCGTATTAGTAGCCACTTCCATCAGCTTCTTGTCATCTTTAGCGCGGCCCAAGCCAACGTTAACAATTACCTTTTCGAGCTTAGGTACCTGGTTAGCGTTAACTAGCGACAGTTCCTTCTGCAATTCCTTGGCAATGGTGTCTTTATATAGAAGCTTCAAGCGAGCTTGCACGTTAGCCTCTTTTACGGCTTTAGTAGCTGGTTTAGTAGTAGCCATTACTTGATCTCCTTGCCGCTAGTCTTAGCGATGCGGACTTTTTTGCCCTTAGCGTCAACCTTAAAGCCAATTCGGGTAGCCTTCTTGGCAGTGGCGTCATACAAACCAACTTTAGATACATCAATTGGCTTAGTCAGCTCAACGATATTACCTTGAGGATGTTGACGGGTCGGCTTAACGTGCTTCTTAACAATGTTGATACCTTCTACAGTAACTTTGTTAAGGCTTGGGTGAACGGCCGTAACCTTACCAGTTTTGCCCTTATACTTACCGGCTCGAACCACCACCATGTCGCCCTTTTGTAGACGGATCTTGTAGATAGTAGTTTGGTTAGTCATTATAGGACCTCCGGTGCAAGGCTAACGATTTTGGCATAACCCAGGTCACGTAATTCACGTGGGACCGGGCCAAAAATACGAGTTGCTTTAGGTAATTTATCGTCACCGATGATGACACAGGCGTTATCGTCAAAGCGAATGCTGGAGCCGTCTTTACGGTTAATGGTCTTCTTGGTACGCACCACAACGGCACGAACAACGCTTTTGCGTTTGACGTTACCACTTGGGTTGGCTTCTTTAACAGTTACCACAATGGTGTCACCAACGTGAGCGTAACGGCGACGAGTGCCACCAAGGACACGGATGCACAAAACTTCTTTGGCACCGCTGTTGTCGCAAACAGTTAAACGAGATTCTTGTTGAATCATACGTTCTCTCCTTGTTCAACAATAGCCGGTCGGTTGATGAGTTTCTTGAATGTGTAACGCTTGCGGGCGCTCAGCGGTCGGGTTTCGACAATTGATACGCGGTCACCAACTAGGCATTCATTCTTTTCATCATGAGCCATGAACTTAGTGCTGACGCTATATTGTTTCTTATAAATTGGGTGTGTTTTACGAGTAACCACAGTAACGATAATCGTCTTGTCTGGCTTGTTCGATGAAACAGTACCGATGAGTGTTTTAGCCATTATGCGGTCTCCTTAGTCAGTTGCTCGCTCAACACAGTGAGGATTCGAGCCAAATCTTTACGCTTGTTGCGCAGGACTTTGGTGTTCTGGACCTCGCCCATGTGCATACGGCGCTTTAGTTCTACAATTTCTTCACGTAGCTTGGTGCTCTCTTTAGCCAGGTCGGCAGTAGAAAGCTTACGAATGTCGATAACTTTCATAGTTATGCCTCCTCCCGGGTTAAGAACTTAGTCTTAACGGGTAGTTTATGAGCGGCTAAGCGCATTGCTTCGCGGGCGATATCTTCGGGAACACCTTGCATCTCAAACATGATAGTGCCGGGCTTTACTTTAGCAACCCAAAACTCGGGGTTACCCTTACCGCTACCCATTTTAACGTCTTGCGGCTTGCGGGTAACTGGAGTGTGGGGGAAGATACGGATCCAAATTTTACCACCACGCTTGATGTAGCGGGTCATAGCTTGACGGGCGGCTTCGATCTGGCGGGCCGTAATACGTTCGTGGCCTTGCGCCTGAAGGGCGTACTGACCAAAAGCGATAGTATTACCAACCGTAGCCACGCCGCGGATCTTTCCCTTCCGCACCTTGCGGTGCTTTTGTCGTTTAGGCATCAACATGGCTAATTCACCTCTCCCTTGTAGATCCAAACCTTAACACCGATGATACCGGCTGGGGTGTGGGCACCAACGTGAGCGTAATCGATATTAGCGCGCAGGGTGTGCAGTGGAACGCTACCTTGGACTTCTTTTTCGCGGCGCGACATTTCGGCACCGTTTAGACGACCAGATACCTGGATACGAATACCCTGGGCACCACCACGCATAGTGGCAGCGGCTGACTGCTTGATAGCTCGACGGAATGAAATGCGGCGCTCTAGCTGGTGAGCGATGTTCTCGGCCACTAGCTTAGCGTACATTTCGGGCTTCTTAACTTCTTCGATGTTGACGCGTACTGGCACACCGTAAATCTTTTCGGTGGCAGTCTTGAGTTCCTGGGCACCGGCGCCACCACGACCAATTACAACGCCAGCCTTAGCGGTAGCAATCGTAATGGTAACTAGGTTTGGTGAACGCTCAATGTCAACCTTGTTAACAGCGCCGCGTGAACCAACTTTGTCTTGGATAAGCTTACGCACCGACAAGTCTTGTTCAAGATACTTAGCGTAATCTTGCTTAGCAACAAACCATTTGCTGCGCCAGTCTTTATTAACCTGAAGACGCATGCTAATTGGGTTTACTTTTTGTCCCATTACTTTGTCTCCTTCTTAGCTGTAGCTGGCTTTTTGGGTACACGCTTTTCGCCATCAACTACTACGGTGATGTGGCTGCTCATGCGTTGGAACGGTAGGGCTCGGCCGTGGGCGGCTGGGCGATAGCGTTTAATGCGTGGACCAGGTGTAACGGTAATAGTTGTGATGCGCAAACTGTCGGGCTTGTACTTGTGATTGTGGTCGGCGTTAGCGCGGGCGCTTTCGATAACTTTCTTAACAGGAAGGGCGGAGCGACGTGGGGTGTGTTCTAGAATAGTAATCGCTTCGGCAACGGTACGGCCTCGGACTAGGCTGGCAACTACACCAACCTTACGTGGGCTCATGCGAACACCTTTAGCGACGGCTTGGACACTCATTTTAGCGGCCTCCCTTAGCCATCTTACCGCCATGTGAGCGGAACTTACGGGTTGGCGAAAACTCACCAAGCTTGTGGCCAACCATGTTTTCGGTAATGAAAACCGGTACATGAACCTTACCGTTGTGAACGGCTACAGTCTTGCCAACAAATTCAGGCGCAATGGTAGAGGCCCGTGCCCATGTTTTGATAATGGTACGGTCTTCGGCACCCAAAGCATTTAGCTTTTTAGCTAGCTTTGGATCGACAAATGGTCCTTTTTTTAGTGATCGGCTCATAATATCTTCCTATTACCTTCGCTTCGCCTGATGACGAGTTTTAACAATCATATTACTGGTGCTCTTGCGACGACGAGTCTTGTAACCCAAGGTCTTCTGACCCCAAGGTGTAACTGGTGCGCGGGCCATACGGTGACGACCACCATCACCACCACCGTGCGGGTGATCAACAGCGTTCATAACGACACCACGGACAGTTGGGCGCTTACCTTTGTGGCGGTTACGACCGGCTTTACCGATTTTAATGTTCTGGTGTTGTTCATTACCAACACTACCAAGACTGGCAGTACATTCTAGGTGAACCAAACGAACTTCGCCGGATGGCAGTTTTACTTGAGCGTATTCGCCTTCTTTAGCGGTCAGCTGAGCGTTGGCGCCAGCCGAACGAACCATTTGAGCACCTTTGCCAACCTTTAATTCGATGGCGTGAATGGTGCTACCAACTGGAATGTTCTTAAGTGGCAGGCGGTTACCGGCTTCGATTGGAGCCTCTTCGTCCGAAACGACGGTTTGACCAACCTTCATGCCGTTAGCGGCTAGAACATAGTGGTAGGTACCATTGGCTTCTTTAAGACGAGCAATGCGGGCTGAACGGTTTGGATCGTATTCGATGTGCTCAATAACAGCCGTTGTACCAGTGGCTAACTTGAAATTCACCAATCGGTAGAATTTCTTGGCGCCACCACCGCGGTGACGAACAGTAATGCGACCTTGGTTGTTACGACCATTGCCACGGCGCTTAACAGCAAGTAGTGAGCGAACTGGCTTTTTGGTAGTGATCTCACTCATATCCTGAGTGGTCATACCACGTTGGCCGGGAGTATTTGGCTTTAATGCTTTAATAGCCATTATTTGCTCTCCTTCTTGGCCTTCTTGTCGACGGCTTTCTTAACAGCGGCAGCAGTTTTTTCGGCCTTGGCCTCTTCTTCTTCGACAGCTGCAAAAATTGGAATCTGATCACCAGCCTTAAGACGAACGTAAGCTTTCTTGACGTCGTTGTCGCGACCGATTAATGGGCGACCACCACGACGGTAACTTCGCTTGGCCTTACCTTTTAGGATCGAGATGTTAACTTCTTCTACTGTGACCTTAAACTGCTCTTGAACAGCGCTGGCGACAGTAACCTTGTTAGCAGTCAGAGGAACCATGAACACGTAGATATTACGATCCTGGCTCAGTCCATAGGCCTTTTCGCTCATGCGGGGCTTTAATGCCATAAGGTCTGCCATTATTTTGCACCTCCGAGCCACTCAGTTACGCCTTTTAGGCCTTCACTGGTGATAATGATGTGATCAGCATTCATAGCGTCGTAGACGTTAATGTAGCGAGATTGGACTAGCTTTACATAGCCGAGGTTGCTAACCGCTCTGACGGTTTCTGGTGTCTTGTTGTCAACAACCAATAACACGTTGCGATCAGCACCAAGTTTGGTTAGCAGCTTAACGGCATCAGCAGTTTTACCAGTCTTAAAGTCTAGCGCTTCGATGACGGATACTTTACCTTCTTGCGAAGATAGGCTGAGGGCCTGGCGAATGGCTTGGCGCTTAGCTTTGGTGCTAAGGTCTTTAACGTAGTTTTCATGACCGGTTGGACCGAACACGATACCACCACCACGCCAGATTGGGTTACGGCTAGAGCCAAAACGAGCTCGGCCCGTTCCCTTTTGCTTCCAAGGCTTTTTACCACCACCACGGACTAGGCCGCGGGTTTTTACCTTGGCACCAGCTGAACGACCGTTAGATAGGTAGGTCGTATAGGCCTGCTTAAGTAGCTCGTGGCTGGTTACTTCTACGCCAAAAACAGCTTTGTCGAGTTTAGCGGCGGTTGTAGCTTTGTTGCCAGTTTTGGTATAGGTAGCGGTTGCCATTTTATACACCCCTCACAATTACAATGCTTTTACGTGGGCCAGGGACAGCACCAACCACGCCGATAATCTGCTTTTCGGTATCGATCAAGGCAACTTTAAGGTTCTTAACGGTGACTTGATCGTGACCCATTTGGCCAGCCATCTTCTTACCTTTAAAAATGTGCTGCGGATACATTGAACCAATTGAACCAGGTTTACGGGTGTTACCCTTACCACCATGAGTTTTGCGCTGACGATGGAAGTTGTGGCGCTTAATTGTACCGGCCCAACCCTTACCCTTGCTAGTACCAGTGGCATCAACCACGTCACCAACTGAAAAGACCTCTGGTGTAAGTTGGGTTCCTACCTGGAGGTCTTCGGTAATTTCGTTAACGCGGATTTCGCGGACAACTTTTGGCTGGGTCTTGGCGGGCTTAAAGTGGCCGGCTTGGGCTTTGCCCATCTTTTTGTCTTCTTCGAAACCAAGCTGAACGGCCATATAGCCATCGCTGTCTTGGGTCTTAAGTTGCGTAATAGTACAAGGAGAAGCTGACAGAATAGTTACAGCTTGCAAGGTACCGTCTTCTGCGATGGTACTGGTCATGCCAACTTTTCGGGTGATAAGTGCTTTCATTGCTTCCTTGCTTTACGTTTTTGTCTATTAGTTCTTCATAAAAACGCTTGGTGGCCGGTGGTTTCTTTCTCTTATAACAGAGGCGGACCTGCCGATTCACCAAGTTCTATGGAACTTATTAGACTCTCAAAAATTGAGATACCATAACAGATTACCACATCAACACTACACCTGTCAATCCGTTGTTTATTCTACAAAGACCGTTCAATATCGTTTTCTTTGCAACTACTAAATTTTGTGGTTTGGTATATGTATGCATATCTTCCCATCTGCCGAAATAACTGGCTTTGCCGATGAAGAGCTGTTTGTAGCAGCAACCCAGAATCATCCCAATAGAACTTCTTACCCGCACGTACGCACGCCGCATATACCCGCTCTCAAGGATTTGCTTCTATCATTGCAACAAAGTGGTTGCATACCGACCACCCCGCTCAATCGCATTCATTCTGTATTAGAAAGTTTTCCTTTGTTTCCAGGGGTAAATAGCAATTTGCAGCAGTGGCATACCGACCAAGAGCTATATCCAGGCGAACAAGTTTATACGATTGCCGATGCTAGGCCGTTGCAGTGGGTTGAGGGGAGTAGCCCAGATCTAGTTGATCCTCATGAAACAATTGTCTCGCTTTTAGAACGGGACTTGACTGTCGTTAGCGCCGGCCGCCTAGCAGTCGTAAGAGTGCATCCAGATTTGGTTCACCGCCGACCACCAAATGAAGGAACCGAACCCGTGCCGCGCAATCATGCTCTATTCGTGATCGGTAACTACTAAACGGCTATTGTCAGGCCAATCGGCAACCACAGACCGACGAACATAGCCATCAATAAGATGGCGTATTCGATCTTGCGATCAACCTGAAAGTGTTCGTGCATGGCAAAAATAAGACCAATCACCAAGCCGACTGGTAGTGGAATAATCATGTCGCCGTTGTCGATCCTCACCCAGAAGGAACCAATAATGACATACATGACTAGTTTCAAGAAGTAAGCGCTGTCGGCAACTTGTTTAGCGGTTTTGGTTTTTTTAGGCATGACCCCATTAAACCACTTGTGCTTAGACACCACAAGTAAGCTATACTCTATCGTTATGATTACAGAAAAGCAGGCCGATTGGCCAACCGACCTAAACTGGGTGTTTTGTGATGACTTTACCCAGCTTAACTACAACGGGCCAGCCTTTAGGGGCATTGATGGCTTTACAATTGACATAGAAAACGTCCTGACCGATGGCATCGCCAGTGGCGACCCAACCGTTCGTCCCGAGGCCATGGCTACCCTTAGCACCATGCACAATATCGGCAAAAGGTTCATCCTGGCCACTAACTGTGTTGATACAGAATTCGTCCAAGACGTCACCGACCAGATTAATGTCAACCGACCAGCCGAAGATCCCATAAGGGCACTCACAAAAACCTTAGCCGGTCACGGCAAGATTAACCCTAAGATGTTCCGTATTGCCAGTGGCGCCTTGTCTGTTCCGGTACGGCGCATGGGACACATTGACGACCAACTCAAAGCTCACCTTGGCGCCTGGCGCGCCCATTATGGCATGCATATTTCTACCCTTCCGTGGGGCGAGCACCAACATCCGGGCGTCGAAAGAGCCCGTCCGTTTGAAGTTGGAGTTGTTCGTGAGCTCTTTAAGTACCACGCTAATGGGCGTGTTACCGACTATGCTACATCTTGATTTCGGCGTCGCAACCAGCTGGCAAAGATAGATTCATCAAAGAATCGATAGTCTTTGGAGTTGGTTCCAGTACGTCGATGATGCGCTTGTGAATGCGCATTTCGAACTGCTCACGACCTTTTTTGTAGACGTGGGGGCTTTTGACTACGGTGTAGACGGTTTTACGGGTCGGTAGTGGGATTGGACCAGCAATAGTAGCGCCGGTACGCAAGGCGGTATCGACAATCTGCTTGGCCGACTGGTCAATTACTTTGTGATCGTAGGCCTTAAGGCGAATGCGAATACGCTGTTTGCCGCCTTCGGCTTTTGGTGTTGGGGTCTTTTTGGCTTCAGCCATAATTACTTATCTCCTATTAGTGATACTGTTTCTAACTTTTCTAAACTTAGAGAACCTAAGAATACGACATCGGCGCCATATAACCCGCTCAAGTTTGCTGCGTGACAGTCATCACGGGCTTCCTCTCCTGGATCTACTTGAAACCAGTCGATAATTTGATCTGGGTTACAGGCCGGTGCCCAAGCCACAACCGAAGCAGTTCCTTCACGGGCTGCCTCTACTGCAAACGCAAACAATCTTGACGATGTTTCTGCTGACATTGATTATCCTTTGTATGAAGTAACATCTTCACTGCGTTATAAAAGAACGACAGTAACGACTTTTAGTCTTCACGATTAATTAACAGATTGATTGTACAACAAGTTAGCAGTATACGCAAACAGTTATCAGCTTCAAGCAACGACGTCCTGGCAAATAATTATCTAGAAAACACCGTTTTCCTGATCTGGCGTAAGCGGCACGAGCTCTACATGTTGAAACAATGTAATTCTGAACAAAGAAGCATTAATCGCCCCTTCATCAAAGCTTAAACTAGCCTTTGTCTCATGTGGTGGCACCCATATAGTTGGTCTGCTCGTTTCTGGATCGTCCTTTTGCACATATAGATGTGTGGTCGCGTCTGCCGTATACTCAATAGTACCAATTTCCCCATAACCGCTGTTATAGCTGCCGGTTGAGATTGTAGTAGTGCCTCTGTTCACCATCCATCCAACCCGTTGATGTCTTAGCCTCATTAAAATAGGCGGGTTGACTATTTTATCACGACCACCACTTTTATAAGTTAGTGGAGCTACTCTATCATAATCTAGACCTTTGGCTGCGCAGCTGATCGCAAACTGGAAAAGATTAACCCTAGTTTCTAATGACAGAAAGTCGGCGCTACCTATAGGGACCTGTTCTTGTCTGTTGATTCTGTCGATAGGTTCAAGTTTTTTGGGTGGTACTGGTGCGGACAAATAGCTCGCTCGAGCCTCTCTAGTTGCCCTGGCGTGCTCTTCTCGCTGCTCACGAAATTCACCAATTCTTTTGTCTAGTTCACTCATACTATACATATAGTGACACATCACACAACTTACGTCAAATCTGACAATTTTTTTCTAATGGTTCTTTTCAGGAGTGCAGCGCGGAGTAATGGCCGAGCACAAAAAGAGAGGCGTACTTGACGTACGTCTCTCTTTTTTGACGGAGGCTATTGCCTGCGTTGTCCCTGATAAAGAAGCAGGAACTACTTGTTGATCTTGGTGACTACACCAGCACCAACAGTTCGGCCACCTTCGCGGATAGCGAAGCGCAGACCTTGTTCCATGGCGATTGGGGCCAGCAACTTAACCTTAAAGGTTACAGTGTCACCCGGCATGACCATTTCTTTGTCGGCAGGAAGTTCAACTTCGCCGGTTACGTCAGTTGTACGGAAGTAGAACTGAGGCTTGTAACCCTTGAAGAAAGGTGTGTGTCGACCACCTTCGTCTTTGTTAAGGATATAAACTTCGGCGTCAAATTCGGTGTGAGGAGTAATCGTACCAGGCTTACAAAGCACCTGACCACGCTCAATGTCATCACGTTCAATACCGCGGAGCAGGATACCAACGTTGTCACCGGCTTGACCTTGATCAAGATTCTTCTTGAACATTTCAACACCAGTTACAGTTGATTTCTTAGTGTCGCGGATACCGACGATTTCGATTTCTTCACCAACCTTAACGATACCTTGCTCAACACGACCGGTGGCAACAGTACCACGACCCTTAATTGAGAAGACGTCTTCGATAGGCATTAGGAATGGCTTGTCGAGTTCGCGCTTTGGTTCTGGGATAAAGTCATCCATGGCCTTAACCAGTTCCATGACAGCGTCTTCGTTAGCAGCATCACCTTCTAGAGCCTTGGTAGCTGAACCCTTAACAATTGGGCAGTCGCGGTCAAAACCGTTCTTTTCCAATAGTTCGCGGATTTCTTCTTCTACCAATTCAACTAGGTCGGCGTCGGCCAAGTCCATCTTGTTCATGAATACGATAATCTTAGGTACACCAACCTGGCGAGCCAACAGAACGTGCTCACGGGTTTGTGGCAACGGACCGTCGTTAGCACCAACTACCAAGATAGCACCGTCAATTTGAGCGGCACCGGTAATCATGTTCTTAACGTAGTCGGCGTGACCTGGCATGTCGACGTGAGCGTAGTGACGCTTTTCGCTTTCATACTCTTGGTGAGAAGTTGCAATGGTAATACCACGAGCCTTCTCTTCTGGTGCGTTGTCGATCTGGTCGTACGCAATTGGTTTGTTTACATCGCTCGGAAGTTTCTTTGCGAGTACAGCAGTAATAGCTGCGGTTAGCGTAGTTTTACCGTGGTCAACGTGACCCATGGTACCAACGTTAACGTGAGGCTTACTTCGGTCAAAATCTGCCATGTAGATTTATCTCCTATTAACTTAATTTATTGTTTTTCGCGGTCCATATTGCACAAATAGCAATGCCCTCTCGCGAGTTACCAACATATCTTACCTGTTACAAGGCCGTTTGTAAAGAGTCTAAGGTGCTTATTTGGCGTTCTTGGCGATAATGGCTTCGGCCACGTGATTTGGCACGTCAGCGTAGTGATCAAGCTCCATGCTTGAACTGGCGCGACCTTGGGTTGAACTACGCAAGTTAGTGGTGTAGCCAAACATTTCGCCCAACGGTACAAAGGCGGTAATCTCCTTGACGCCACCGGGTAGATCTTCCATGCTTTCGATGCGACCACGCTTGGCGTTGAGGTCACCGATTACATCACCCATGAACTGCTCTGGAGTAACCACGACGACTTTCATGACTGGCTCCATCAGGACTGGGTTAGCGGCTTTAACACCAGCTTGCAAACCTAATGAACCAGCAATCTTAAAGGCCATTTCGTTAGAGTCAACATCGTGGTATGAACCATCATATAGTTCGGCCTTAATATCAACGACTGGATAGCCAGCCAAAACACCGTTGGCCATGGCTTCTTTAATACCTTCGTCAACCGGTTTAATGTATTCGCTTGGAACAACACCACCCTTGATTGAGTTGATGAATTCGTAACCCTTACCAGGTTCATTCTGGCTAAGACGTAGCCAAACGTGACCATACTGACCACGACCACCTGATTGGCGAACAAACTTACCTTCGGCTTCGACACCGTCTTTGCGGATAGTTTCACGGTAGGCAACTTGCGGCTGACCAATGTTAGCTTCGACCTTAAATTCGCGCTTCATACGGTCGACTAGGATCTCGAGGTGTAACTCACCCATACCAGCGATAATCGTCTGGCCGGTTTCTTCGTCGACTTTAACGCGGAAGGTTGGATCTTCTTCGGCCAAACGTTGCAAGGCGATTGACATCTTGTCTTGGTCGCTCTTGGTCTTTGGCTCAATCGCAATAGCTACAGGTGGTTCTGGGAAGGTAATGCTTTCCAGCACGATTGGCTTATCTAGATCACACAGGGTGTGACCGGTTGTGGTGCCCTTGAGGCCCACAATAGCGGCGATGTCACCAGCACCAACTTCGGTAACGTCTTCGCGCTTATCGGCTTGCAGACGGACAATACGACCGATACGCTCTTTTTCGCCAGTTGAGCTGTTCAAAACATATGAACCGGCGGTAATCTTACCTGAGTAAACGCGGAAGTAGGCCAGCTTACCAACAAATGGGTCGGCGGTAATCTTAAAAGCTAGCGAGGCAAATGGTTCAGCTTCGTCCGGCTTGCGTTCGATTTCGTCGCCAGTTTTAGGGTGAGTACCCCAAGTTGAGCCAACATCTAATGGGCTTGGCAGGTATTCGTTAACTAGGTCAAGAACCCGTTCCACGATAACACCACGACCATCACCACCGGTGACAATAAAGAACTTACCAGTTAATACGGCAGTACGGATAGCTTTTTTGATTTCTTCGGTAGTCAGGCCTTCTTCACCAACTTCGAAGTACTTCTCGAGGATGGTTTCGTCTTCGGCCACGGCATTTTCGATCAGCAGGCTACGAGCGCGCTTAACCTGATCCATCATGTCCTCTGGAATGTCGCCTTCGATCAATTCCTTGTCGGTAAAGTCTTTGTAGGTGTAGGCTTTCATCTCGACCAGGTCGACAACACCGTTAATAGCCTGTTCAAAGCCGATTGGCAGGTGAATTGGGAAGGCTCGCTTGTTAAGACGGTTGTGGATTGATTCAAGCGACTTGTAGAAGTCACCACCGGTTTGGTTGATCTTGTTAATAAAGCAGATGCGCGGTACACCATACTTGTCGGCTTGGCGCCAAACGGTTTCGGACTGTGATTCAACACCCATCTTACCGTCAAAGACCACACAAGCACCGTCGAGAACGCGCAAAGAACGCTCAACTTCTACGGTAAAGTCGATGTGACCCGGGGTATCGATAATGTTGATCTGGTGACCCTTCCAAAAACAGGTAACCGAAGCGGCTACGATGGTAATACCACGTTCGCGCTCTTGTTCCATCCAGTCGGTAGTGGTTTCGCCTTCGTGCACGGCACCAATCTTGTGATTAAGTCCAGTGCGGTACAAAATACCTTCGGTCGTAGTGGTCTTACCGGCATCAATATGCGCGATAATACCAAGGTTACGAATCTTATCCATTGCTGTTTTCTTAGTTGCCATATCTATCTATACCCCTTAATGGTTCTTAAATTTCGGTGCCGTTATCGTACTGAAAGGCCAAGTGCTCTTGAATTGCCTCTATTGGCTCGACGCTAGCTGGTGGTAGGTCAACATACTGCATGCCAGGAAAAGACTCTCCGGTAAATATTGCCGGTTCAGCCACACTTGGTCGTTCGACTACCTTGCGTAGTACGCGCACGGCGCTAGCAGCCAGTTTAAAACCAGCCGCTTCTACGGTCGCCAAAGGTGCCTCTATGCCTTCACGTTGCGAAACATATGCTTGAGTACCATGAAGAAGGGCCCGAGCTCGGAGCGTACCCTCAGTGGCGGCCAGTCTATCTGTAAATGCCATGCTGCATCCAACGATTCTGACTTAATTGACGACGAACAGGTGCTACCTGGGCTGGTGTCAGTGCCGGACCACCGTCAAATGGCAACATCATAACTCGATCACCAAGTAACTTAGGGTAGTGGCCTTCTGGACCCTCCTTAGGAGCAGCTACGTCTTCCGACTCGTCATATCGGTAATCGAAACGGCTGTATCGGTGGTTTCCAGAGCTAATAGGATGTGCTGCCAAATGCTCCATGATGCGTTGATTATATTCATCAATAACATCTTGGTTTACGACAACGGCTACTGCCTCGGCCGCCTGAGAAGCTGGGCCTTCGTATCGGAATGAATTACCAGTACCCATTGTTCTATCTCGCAAAGTGCGCAAAGGCGCGGTTAGCTTCGGCCATCTTGTGCGTGTCTTCACGCTTCTTAACGGCTGTACCGGTGTTGTTGTAGGCATCGACTAGTTCTAGGGCAATGCGGGTTTCCATACTCATACCCTTACGAGCGCGAGCGGCCGCGACGAACCACATCATTGTCAGGTGGTTCTGGCGTTGACCCTTAACTTCAAACGGAATCTGGTAGTTAGCACCACCAACGCGGCGAGAACGAGTCTCGACCTGAGGCTGAACATTCTTCATAGCCTGCTCAAAAACATCCAAAGGATTCTTAACCTTGAGCTTATCGGCGGCCTGCTGCATACCACCGTAAACCAGGCGTTCGGCCAATTGCTTCTTACCGTTTAGCATAACGCGGTTGATAAGACGCTGAACCTGAACGCTGTTATAAACGCGGTCAGCTGGGATATCACGAACGAGGGATTTGGTTACTTTACGAGGCATGACTATTTACCTTCCTTCTTGGCACCGTACTTAGAACGGCCCTGCTTACGGCCCTGGACACCTTGAAGGTCCAATGCACCACGGACAATGTGATAACGCACACCCGGAAGGTCCTTAACGCGTCCACCCCGTACTAGAACAACGGCGTGTTCTTGCAGGTTGTGGCCTTCGCCGCCAATGTAAGCCCAAACTTCTTGGCCGTTTTGCAAACGGACACGAGCGACCTTACGCAAAGCCGAGTTTGGCTTCTTTGGAGTCTTGGTAGTTACCTTAACGCAGACACCGCGCTTAAACGGGGCTGACTTTTCGTAGTTCTTGTTTTTTAGGGTATTAGTGACCTTGTGCAGGGCCGGCGACTTAGACTTGTCAGACTTGTCGGTTCGACCTTTGCGCACTAATTGATTGATTGTTGGCATATATCTCCTTGATGGTTGTGATCTGCTGCAGCGGGGGCTATGCCTGACGCCCTGGCTCGGACCACTTATGGTTTATAACTTAACTTTAACAGATTTACAGCTCTGGTGCAACTACGGCAACGCCGTCTTCTAACAGTACATCAGCTTCTTCGTCATCTTCGTCGGGACGATAGCCAGTACCAACAGGGATCGGACGACCCAAGATAACGTTCTCTTTAAGACCATACAGGTGGTCAACCTTACCACTGGTAGCGGCGCTAATCAGGACACGGGTGGTGTCTTGGAACGAAGCGGCACTTAGGAAGGATTCGGTTGATAGCGATGACTTGGTGATACCCAGTAATAGCTGTGTAAATTCAACCAGTTTTTTGCCATCTTTTTTAAGCTGTTCGTTGATTTCGTGAACAGCAATCTTGCTGGCAATGTCGCCGGTGACTAATTCACTGTCGCCAGCGTCTTCGATCTGTACGCGGCTGAACATCTGACGCACGATGATTTCGAGGTGCTTGTCGGCAATGTTCTGACCTTGTGAGGCAAAGATGCGCAAGATTTCGTTCATGACGTAGCGTTGAGTGGCTTCGATACCCTGCAAGCGCATCAGCTCGTGCAGGTTAATTGAACCGTTGGTCAGGCGTTGACCGGCGGTAACTTCGTCACCATCCTTAACCACTAGTTGCTTAAAGCCAGGGATTTCGTAGCGCATGCTGGTTTTGGCAGTCGGCGCGATGGCGATTGTCTTCTTCTTAACTTCGAGCTTACCAGGTACGGTGGCTACAATTGGCTCGGAACCATCTTCTAGAGCGGCAATGACGTCACCTGGCACAACTTCGGTACCATTCTTAAGCTTGGTGACTTTTTCGCCCAGCGTAAAGGTAACTTTTTCTTGGCCTTCGGCGGTGATTTCGACAATGTAGCGATCACCGTCTTCCCAAGCCGTCACCTTACCAGAGATGTCTGCCAAGAAGGCTTGACCCTTTGGCTGACGCACTTCGAAGAGTTCTTCGACACGAGGCAGACCGGTGGTAATGTCTTCACCGGCTACACCACCGGAGTGGAAGGTACGTAGGGTTAGCTGAGTACCAGGTTCACCAATGGACTGAGCGGCGATAACACCAACTGGGTGACGTTCGGTAACGACATCACCGGTGGCTGGGTCAAGTCCGTAAGACTTGCGAGCCACACCACGTACGGTAGTGCAACTAAGCACACTCATGATGCGCACGCCGTCTAGGCTAGTGTCGGCATCAATGGCGGCAGCGATTTCTGGAGTAATTAACTTACCCTTCTTAACGTGCTTGCCAATGTTAACGGCGGCAAAGCGGCCGACTAGGCGGCTAGCCAGGGTAACGCCAATTTCTTCGGCGTCAGCTCGGTAGATTGGGAAGCCGGGATCATCGACACACTCTTCTTCGGTGGTAAAGACATCCTGAGCAACGTCAACCAAACGGCGAGTTAGGTAACCGGAGTCGGCAGTCTTAAGGGCCGTGTCAATCATACCCTTACGAGCACCACGGGTGGCCGTAAAGTATTCTAGTGGGCTAAAACCACTCTTATAGTTCGACTTAATTGGCAGCTCAATGGTGCGACCAGTTGCATCAGCAACCAGACCGAACATACCAACGGCGGTGTTAACCTGACCGATGTTACCACGAGCACCAGATACCACAGCGGTCGACATGGCGTTATCTTCGGTAGCAAACTGTTCAACCAAGGTTGATTGCACGGTGTTACCAACGTTGGTCCAGCTTTCGACCGTTAAGCGGTAACGCTCGTCTTCGGTAATGAATCCTTGATCGTACTGGGCACTAACTTCAGCAACGCGGACTTCACCGTCAGACAAGATCTTTTCTAGACCCTTAACTTCGGTAAAGTCGTCCATACCCATGCTGAGGCCAGACTTAGTAGCATATTCAAAACCAATGTCTTTTAGTTCATCGGCAATTTCGGCAGCCTTGGCTTGACCATACTTTTGGTAGGCCAGCGCCATGCACTGCTGTAGCTTCTTCTTGGTCATAGCTTCGTCTTGGAATGGGAAATCTTCGGGGAAGACTTCGCTAAACAAGATGCGACCAAGGGTAGTAGTACGGAGCTCACCACGGAATGGCATGGTTACAAAACTTTGCAGCGTAGTCGTACCGGCATCCAGGGCCATCAAGGCTTCGTCCAAGCCAGAGAAGGCTTTTGGTGTCTTGTCTTGGCCAGGTCGTTCGTAGGTTAGGTAGTAACAACCCAGCACGATATCTTGTTCGATGTGTAGAATTGGTGAACCATCGGCTGGCTTGAGTAAGTTAACGTTGCTGGCCATGATGTTCTTGGCTTCGGCCTGAGCTTCGTCGCTCAATGGCAAGTGAACAGCCATCTGGTCACCGTCGAAGTCGGCGTTAAAGCCCTTACATACTAATGGGTGTAGCTGAATCGCCTTACCTTCGATTAGAACGGGCTGGAAGGCCTGAATCGACAAACGGTGCAGTGATGGCGCGCGGTTCAATAGAACGTACTTACCGCTGGTTACCTTGTCGAGGGCGTCCCAGACTGGAGTTTCACCAGCTTCGATCATACGAGTCGCCGAGCGAATGTTGTGAGCGTGCTCATTTTCGATCAGTTCACCAATCACGAATGGCTTGAATAGCTCTAGAGCCATCATCTTTGGCAGACCACACTGGTAAATCTTAAGTTCCGGACCGGCGACGATAACCGAGCGACCAGAGTAGTCGACACGCTTACCAAGCAAGTTCTGGCGGAAACGGCCTTGCTTACCCTTGAGCATGTCGCTCAAAGACTTAAGACGGCGGCGTTGGCCAGTAGCGGCGACAGCGCGACCACTGCGAGCGTTGCTGTTGTCGATCAGGGCGTCAACAGCTTCTTGCAACATACGTTGTTCGTTACGACGAATAACTTCTGGTGCATTCAGGTCCATCAACTTCTTTAGACGGTTGTTGCGGTTAATAACCCGGCGATACAAGTCGTTTAGGTCACTGGTTGCAAAGCGGCCACCAGTTAGCTGAACCATCGGGCGAAGATCCGGAGGGATCACTGGCAAAACAGTTACACACAGGCTAGCTGGCTCAATACCGGCGCGTTGCATGCTTTCAAGCAGGCGTAGACGCTTGAGTAGTTTCTTCTTGCGCTGACCCTTAGCTTCTTCGGCTTCGGCGGTCAGTTCTTCAATTAGAACCGTCAAGTTAACATCGTCAAGCAGATCCTTCAAGGCGTTGCCACCCATACCAACGGTAATCATGTCTTGCAGATCATCTGGTAGGCTACGGTAGTCGGTTTCGTTGATCAGGTTAAGCTTTTCAAGGCCGAGCAGCTGAGTCTTAAGCTCGTCGTAATCTTTTTCGAGCTCTTCGAGTTCTTTGGTCTGAGCTTCGGCGAGGGCCTTAATATCAGCGCCTTCGTCCTTAGCCTGGTTTTCAAAGCGCAGTTTAATGGCTTCCTTACCGGCTTCGTGTTCGGCTTCTTTGTCGGCCAGCATCTTGTCGCGCTTGTCGGTGTCAACTGTCTTAATAACGTAGCTGGCAAAGTAAGCAATGCGCTCCAAGTTCTTGACGGTCATGCCTAAAACAAGGCCGATGGCCGAAGGAGTACCGCGCAAGAACCAGATGTGGGCAACTGGGCTGGCCAATTGAATGTGACCCATGCGTTCACGACGAACGATCGACTTGGTGACAATCTCACCGTTCTTGTCGACAGCGGCTTCGCGTGAGCGTACGCCCTTGTATTTAGCGTCGTGCGGGTTGATATCTTTGACTGGTCCAAAGATTCGTTCGCAGAACAAACCATCACGTTCCGGTTTTTGGGTACGATAGTTAATAGTTTCGGGCTTGGTGACTTCACCGTATGACCAATCAAGAATGTCTTTCGGGTTGGCAACGGCCAATCGAACGGCGTCAAAATCGGCGATATCGGTTCCAGAGTTATAACGTCGCATTAGGCTTCTCCCTCCTCTTCTGCAATGTCTGCGTCGGCGGGTGTCGTTACAACGGCCGTGCGGTCGTCATCATCGTCCTCTGCCGGAGCGGCTTGATCATCATCGACAGCGACTACCGAGGTAGTGCCGTCTTCGTTAGTATCCATTAATACAAAGTCGTCGGCGACCTCGCTGACCATATCTTGGCTGACGTCAACGTCAGAGATACTTGGGGCTGGCACTTCGACTTCGGGCATATGCTTGGCTTCGTCCTTAACGTTCTCGGCCAAAACAGTTTCGGCATCAATAACGGCGTCGGAGTGAACCAAGTCAACCTTAAGGCCAAGGCCTTGCAGTTCTTTAACAAGCACGTTAAAGCTTTCTGGTACCTTTGGACCAACAATTTCGGTCTTCTTAATGATCGACTCGTAAGCCTTAGAACGTCCGTAAACGTCGTCCGACTTAATCGTCAGCATTTCTTGAAGGGTATGAGCGGCGCCATAAGCTTCAAGTGCCCAAACTTCCATTTCTCCAAAGCGCTGACCACCGTTTTGGGCCTTACCACCCAGCGGCTGCTGGGTAACCATGGTGTATGGACCGGTTGATCGTGCGTGGATCTTGTCGGTCACCATGTGGTTGAGCTTAATCATATACATCGAACCAACTGTGGTTCGTTCGCTGTAGGCTTCGCCAGTGCGACCATCGTAAAGCTGCTGCTTACCATCGCGCGGTAGGCCAGCTTCATTAAGTAGATCCTGGATCTTAGCGATTGGCACACCATTAAATGATGGGCTGGCAACTTTGATGCCAAGGGCACGAGCGGCCATACCAAGGTGAGTTTCGAACAGCTGTCCGACGTTCATACGACTTGGCACACCCAGTGGGTTGAGGATGATATCGACTGGAGTACCATCTTCCATGAATGGCATGTCTTCGACCGGCATAACCCGGGCGATAACACCCTTGTTACCGTGACGACCACCGAGCTTATCACCAACGCTAATCTTGCGCATCTGGGCCACAAAGACCTGGATTTGCATAATCACGCCGGCTTTAAGTTCATGGCCATTAGCGCGGCTAAAGACCTTAACGCCAACGACTTTACCGTGCTTACCGTTACTCATGCGCTGTGAAGTATCGCGAACTTCTTTAGCCTTTTCGCCAAAGATGGCGCGCAGTAATCGTTCTTCAGAACTTAGTTCCTGTTCACCCTTAGGTGTAATTTTACCGACCAGGATGTCGCCAGGATGAACTTCGGCACCGATGCGGACAATACCGTCTTCATCAAGGTGTCTTAGGGCTTCTTCGGAAACGTTTGGAATATCGCGGGTAACAATTTCTGGACCTAACTTGGTTTCACGAACTTCGGTCATGTAGTCGACAATGTGAACGCTAGTTAGGGTGTCATCTTCAACCAATTTACGCGAGATGATCATGGCATCTTCAAAGTTGTAACCACTCCAAGGCATAAAGGCCACCACTAGGTCTTTACCAAGGGCTAGTTCGCCGGCGGCAACAGACATACCTTCGATCAGAACATCACCCTTCTTAACCTTGTCGCCAGTGTTAACGACGACACGTTGGTTAATGCTGGTGCCTTCGTTACTGCGAATATAGTGCATCGGCGCGTACTTAACGGTGCCGTCTTTATACTTAACAGTAACTTCTTTAGCACTTGATTTAACGACTTCACCGTTGGCTTCGGCCAAAACGACCTGACCACTGTTACGGGCAACCACGCCTTCTAGGCCAGTACCAACAATTGGGCTTTCTGGTCGGATTAGCGGTACAGCCTGACGCTGCTGGTTACTACCCATCAACGAGCGATACACATAGTTCTTTTCGATAAACGGAATCAGACCGGCGCTAGAACCAATGATTTGCTTGCGGCTGGCGTCCATGTAGTTAACGTCGTTAGCATCGACTTCACTTGACTGTAAGCGTGAACGAGCACTAACGCGCTCGGCCACAAAGTTACCGTTGGCATCAATTGGTTCGCTGGCGTTAGCGATAACCGAGATTTCCTCATCGGCAGCATCCAAGTAAACAATTTCATCAGTAATCTGAGCCTTAACCGGCCAAGTCACCTTAGACTTTACAGCAGCTAGCTTCTTAGCATCGGCAGCAGTGATTTTAACACCAGCCTTAACTAGAACTTTGCCCTTTTCGTCTTCTAGATCAACGTAAGTAACACGGCCAACAGCGTCGGCAGCAGTTACGGCGTTGCTTACCTTGCGATAAGGTGTCTCGACAAAGCCATAGTCGTTAATGCGGGCGTAGCCAGCTAGGTTTAGTACCAAGCCAATGTTGGCACCTTCTGGGGTTTCGACGGCGCAGATACGACCGTAGTGAGTAGCGTGGGCATCACGGACTTCAAAGCCAGCGCGTTCACGACTTAGACCACCGGGACCCATCGAACTCAAACGACGTTTGTGCGCCAATTCTGATAGTGGGTTAATCTGGTCCATGAACTGTGACAGCTGTGAGCTGGCAAAGAATTCACGAACAGCGGCCACGACCGGGCGAGCGTTAATCAACTGGGCTGGTGTAACCGTTTCGATTTCGCTCATACTCATGCGGTCCTTAGTGTTGCGCTCCATGCGCAGCAGACCAATGCGGAACTGACGTTGGACTAGTTCGCCAACTAATTTGACACGGCGGTTAGCCAAAGAGTCAATATCATCAGCTGGTTCTTGGGTGTTGTTCATGCGGATGATCTCGGCAATGATGGCAATCAGATCTTCGAGGCGCATGATGCGGTTTTCGGCGGTGTTTGGAACATCCAAATTAAGACGCTTGTTGATCTTATAACGACCAACCCGACTAAAGTCGAAGCGCTTAAAGTTGTAGAACATGTTCTCGAGCAAGCTACGAGCGTTATCAACAGTAGCTAGGTCACCTGGTCGTAGACGGCGGTAAACTTCGATCAGGGCGTCGTTGGCACCACGGCTCGAGTCTTTTTCGAGGGTGGCGTCGAGGTGATTCAATTCACCTTGATCGACGTGCTTGAAGGCATCCTTCATTTGGGTTTCGGTAAGACCCAGCGCGCGCAGCAAGGTAGTTACCGGAATTTTGCGCTTGCGGTCGATCTTTACATAGATCGCACCATTGGCGGCGGTCTCGAATTCTAACCAAGCACCACGACCAGGGATAACCTTGGCGCCATACTGGTTACGAGTACCATGGGTGTCGGCCGTAAAGAAAACACCAGCTGAACGAATCAACTGGCTTACAACTACGCGCTCGGCACCATTAATAACAAACGTACCACGGGTCGTCATCCATGGATAATCACCGAGGTAAATTTCTTGTTCTTTAACTTCGCCAGTCACCTTGTTGGTGAGTTCTACGGTAGCCTTAAGCGGCGCATCGTAGCTGACGTTATTTTCGCGGGCTTCGCTTTCGGACATTTTTGGTTTTTCGAACCGGTAGTCCTTGAATCGTAAACTTAACTTAGTACCGGTATAGTCATCGATGGGACTAATTTCTGCCAACAACTCGCCCAGGCCTTCTTCAACAAACCATTGAAATGATTTGTTTTGATGGTCCACCAGGTTAGGGAGCTGTAAGGCGTCGTCGTCATCGGTAAAATAAACTCGTTTTGCGTCTTTAACAGACGGTGAGAGACTCTTTGCCATAGAGAGCAACACTCCTACTTGTATAAATTGATGATTTTTTGGTTCTTTTTGCGCGCGAAGATCCTAAGATGAGGTTTTTGGTGCTATTATTTGCAAATACAGCACTACCCACTTACCCTACTTCTAACCCCAGTTTGAAGTATATGCAACTAAATGTCAAGAACTAATTACAGCCGTGCGACCAAGGTAGAGCTGGCTAACTGGTGGATACCAAGCCGTCTCTAGTTCATCAAAACGCACCGACCCATCGACCGGCATGAAATCGGCGTTCATAATGGCGTGGTGGGTGTCGTGACCGGCAGCCATAGGTTCAATCGTCCAAGAGTCAGGCGCCATTCTACGTAATTCTTTGTAGACTTCGCGCAGAACGACTTCGCTACCAAGTTCGACTCGACTTTGGGCATCGACCCAACCAGATACATTGTAATCGGGCGTCCTAACTGGTTCCGATAGGCCTAGTTTACGCTCTAAGGCGGCTGGTAAAAATGGCAGATTCGGTTCGTACAAAGGTAGATCCTTCTGAATTGTAGCCATACCAATAACTGAACCAATCTCTGATCGAACAACAAATGCCTTAAGCTTGCTTTGCTCCTGCAACACTTCAAGATTCTCTACCGCATCTATAACTGACCCACTGTAACGCCGAATGGTGCCTTGCCGACCACGCCGACGTAACTCAGCAATCGTATTTGGACTATTGGTAAGTCGATGTAGCTGCTCAGCAGTCTGAACAACCTGAGTGAGGTCAAGTTTCTTCACTGGCACTAGTTCAATGCCTGGTACACGAGCTTCGGGATAGTTACTCATATCAGCATATTAACAGCAATACAGCAACTAACCATGAGCTATTTCTTGGCTTTGGGCGGCGTTTGGATAACTTTGTCGACGATGCCGTATTTCTTGGCTTCTTCGGCTGTCATCCACTTGTCACGTTCCATGTCCTGGTGGATGATGCTTGGCTTCTGGCCGGTGTTCTTGGCCATAATCTCTTCGAGCAACTTCTTAACACGCAGGCTTTCACGTAAATCAATTTCTTGGTCTGTCACCTTACCACGGGTGCCGCTGCTGGGCTGGTGAATCATCACACTGGCATTGGGTAGAATAAAGCGCTTACCCTTGGTTCCAGAGCTCAGTAAGAAGGCTGCAGCGCTAGCTTGAATACCAATGCCAACAGTTTGAACGTCAGCCTTAACAAACTGCATAGTATCGTAGATCGCTAGAGCGTCATAAACCGATCCACCAGGACTATTGATATACAGGAAGATGTCTTTGGTGGAACTTTCGTTATCGAGGAATAGCAACTGGGCAGTAACTAGGTTGGCGGTATGAGGATTAACATCTTCACCCAAAAAAATGATGCGATCTTTAAGAAGGCGCGAATAAATATCATAAGCTCGCTCCATGCGGCCATCGGATTCAATCACCGTTGGGATGAGTGCGGCTCGGGGTGCTTGGTAGTCGTCATAGGAGTTCATTGTTATCTTCACCTTTCGTTAGTACTCCCATAATAATAAACTGGCACTCGTGAGTCAAGAGTGCTAACTCAATTCTGTCGACGTGCTTTATACTGAGCAAACTCAATGAAGTTGCGACCCCAGTATAGTAAACCAGCTGTCGTCAATGTGGCGCTACCACCAACTAAGACGACATCCATCACCACCCCGCTTGCTTCCGTCAAATACAGACTACCCTTCAAGCAAGCCGCCCCCATGGCTGTAATTGCCAAAGCGGCCTTTTGGTCGTCTCTATATATCCCTTCTAGTTCATAGTCTTGGTGCGCGCCATTAATAATTCGCCGCACTTCTTCCACCACCCTTTCTTCAGATGGATTTGGTTCGGCCATACTATTTCTTGGTGGCGTAACCGACTAGTTTGTCGATGGTTTTTTCGCTTAGGATGCGCATGGCGATGTCACGGCGATTTTCGGGCTTGTCTAGTTCGGACTGCATAGCGGCATCTTGGTATTGGCCCTTTAGGAGTTGAATCCGCAGATCAAGCTCTTCCGGTGTAACATCAAGCTTTTCTTGTTCCGAAATTTCACTTAGCACTAAACCGGCCTTAACACGGGTTTCGGCTTGCGGGCGGTTCTTCTTGCGATGTTCTTCTTCGCTTAAGCCTTCTTCTTTAAGATGCTCTTCCCAGGTTTGACCGCGGTACATCAAATTTTGACGTTCTTCGCGTTCGGCAATTTCGAGTTGTTCATCAACCAAGGCTTGCGGTATTTCTACCTTACTCTTTTCGGTAATTTTCTCGAGTAGTTGGTTCTGGTAGTCACGATCGGCCGTTTGCTGACGTTCAGCTAGGAGCTGGGTCTTGATATCATCTTTTAGTTCTTGCAAAGTCTTGAATGGGCCAACTTGGGCGGCAAAAGCATCGTCTACCTTAATTGGCTTAACGGCTTGGACCTTTTTGACTGTCACGGCAAAGGTTACAGCCTTACCGGCCAAAGCCTTAACGCCGTAGTCCTTAGGAAAGTTCAACTTAAAGCTTTTGTCTTGACCGGCTTTTAGACCGATCAGGTTTTCTTCAAAACCAGGGATAAAGGCATCACTTCCTAATGTTAGCGGGTAATCCTTGCCTTCACCGCCGTTAATTGGGACGCCCTTGGCATCGGTGCCTTTAAAGTCGATGATGGTTTGGTCGCCCTTTTTGGCCGGACGGTCAACATCTTCTTTATCAGCGGCGCGGTCTTTTAGAGTCTCGATGACTTCGTTAATGTCGGCGGCGGTGACGGTTGGCTTAGTTTTAGCCAGCTTGATCTTTTTATAGTCTGGCAAAACGATCTTACCAATCACCTCAACATCAAGTGATACTTCTAAAGTTGTGAATGGTACAAACTTTTTGATATTTACTTTAGGGTGGGCCACTGGCCGCAGGTTCTGCTTTTTAACTAGTTCGGCATAGAAGTGGTTAACGGCTTCTTCCATAACTTCTGTCTGCAACGCGCTGGGGTCAATGGCCTTTTCTAACATTGCAATCGGCGCCTTGCCCGGTCGAAAGCCCTGCAGCTTAACATTACGACCAAGCTTTTCGGTGGCAGCCTTGCGGAACGGTATTAAGTCAGCCTCGTTGGCATTAAAGATTATTTGAACAATAGTGGGTTTGAGTTGGGTGGTTTTTACTTGCATGACTTTCAACTATACCAGAATTCTAAAGGTGTTTCCAGCGCCTAGGCGGCTCGCACTAGTAGCAGCCCACCCATAGCAGCCAACCAGCTTAATTCGAGTGGCCACAACTTGGGTCCGGTATGGCGCTGCACGGCGGCGTGCCATTTTACAAATAAAGGCCAGTTGTCCTTATCTTCCCCATGCTTGTAAATCGTGTAATACAACCACATTAAATCCGGGCTGGCGGCGGCTATACCACAAGCAATCATTAAGCCGGCATTGGCTGGTTGCAACAACAAAATACTGGCCAAAATACTGGCGGCAATACCACAGTCAATCGCCAGCCAAATAAAAAAGCGCAAACTATGATGACCTTTTACTGGGTAGTCAAAATGTGGCAGTGCATCGAGTGCATAATGTGAGGCCAGCGCCACTGGTATGGCAATTACTGGATTTTGGACAACCGTGGCCACTAAGGCACCAAAAACAACATGATTAGTCGCTGTCATCTATTTACTTTTTACTAGTTTGGCGGCGGCTTTAGGTTTTACGGTTTGACTCTTGCCAGTATCCAGCTCTTTAATGGTCAACTCACCGTTTTCTAGTTCGGCCTCGCCAATAAAGACCACGTAAGCAACACCCTTTTTATCAGCTGCTTTGATCTGTTTGTCGGTCTTACGACCAGTCGTATCAACGGCCACATTAAGACCAAATTGACGCAATTCATTGATTAGCGGCTGGGCCGGGACGTAAACATCTCCCATTAGAACAACGTAAATATCGGTTTCTGGCGCGTTAACCGGTAGCAGCTTGTGTGTTTCTAAGAAGTTCTGCAAGGTTACATCACCCATCCCAAAGCCGACTGTTGGCACTGGTTCAACACCAAATAATGCTACCAAACCGTCATAACGACCGCCACCAAACATCGAACGGTTGTTGTCAGGGTGGGTGTCAAAGACTTCAAAAACAATGTCGGTATAGTAGTCAAAACCGCGCATCAGCGTTATGTCAAAAACCGTGTTTGATAAGCCGGATGACTTTAGTAGCTCCTGTAAACTGGCCAGCTCACTAACCGAAGGATGTTTTTGCAGAATTAATGGTAGGTCGGTAATCGCCTTAGCCTTTAGTAATTCCATTAATTTTTGGGCGGTTTCTTGGTTCTGGATTATATCTTCTAGGTCGGCCTTAAACTTAGCCGGCTCGGTTTTGTGCATACGATCAATCAACTTAGCGGCATCGTGCGCCCGTGACTTATTAAGTCCCAAGTAGGCATCAAAAATGTGATCCATCAGTTTTCGACTATTCAGCTTAATAACATAACTAGAGCGCTTGGCGCCAAATTCCTGCAGAATTCCGTCGGCCACCAAAATTAGTTCGTGCTCGGCTTCTAGACCGCTCAACCCAAAGACATCGACATTGAGTTGCCAGTGTTCGCGCAAACGGCCGCGTTGCGGTCGTTCGTAGCGCCATAAATTAGGAATCGAATACCACCTTAATGGGTAGGCCAGTTCCTGGCGTTTAGCCGCCACCATACGGCTGACAGAAGGGGTCATTTCTGGTCGAATAGCCACTTTACGATCACCGCGATCCGTAAAAGTATAGGTTTGTTCGTTGACAATTTCCTCGCCACTTTTGGCAGCATAAAGGTCTAAAGATTCTAAGATTGGCGCATCGTACTCTTCGTAGCCAAAGCGTTCGACGACGCGACGCATAGTATTAAACATATACTTCTGAATCCGCTTATCCTCTGGGTAGAAATCGCGTGCACCTTTATAGGGTTGGGTTGATAGTGACATGATTATGGTAATTGTAGCAGAAAGTAGACTATTCGGTCACCGGTTTGAGCTGTGGTAGGTAGCGTTTACGAGATAGAAATTTTTCGACGTGGGTAACTTTAGAGTCGGCGTTCTGCTGTCTTAACTGCATATGGTCGAAACGTTCAATATGTTTCTCAAACTGAATATCCCGGACTGCTACACGCTTCTCAAGGGCGTCGAAACGTTCACTCACCATGTCAATAAAATCTTTAAGAAGACTTGCAATATCTTGGATTTCCTTTGAGTTTTTCTGGATCATTTGATACAGATCTTCGTGGGTTATAGATTTTGCGGTCTTCATAATTGTTATCATAACCACTCAATTTCGAGATACCAATAAAGTTAAGAATGTTTTAATCACTTCGCGTCTTACACCTCAAAAAGCAAAAAACCACAGTCTACGACTGGGGTTCTTGCTTTGGTGCGGATGAAAGGACTTGAACCTTCACGCCTTGCGGCACATGCTCCTAAGGCATGCGTGTCTACCAATTCCACCACATCCGCACAGATTGCTAACAGCGTTATTTTACTGGATATGCCGATAAAAAACCAGTTGGGCGTCGCCATACAGTTTATTGCTGACAACTTCGAGTCCAGGCAGGCGCGGGTGCTCATACTGGCTCGGCCACGATAAAACGTACACTCCGGTCGGTGCTAAATGGCGTGCCAAGCGTTCAATTACAGGGAATGGCAGGCGGTCGTAGGGTGGATCGATAAGCAGTAAATCAAAGGTTTGGCCGTTGTTTTTAGCTGACCAGCTGAGGGCATTGGCCTTGATAAAACGAGATTGGTCAGTCAACCCAAGTTTAGTGATATTTTCTTCTATGGTGTCTTGGGCAGTCTTGTCGTTATCAAGTAAAAGAGCTTTTTTGGCGCCGCGACTGAGGGCTTCAAAACTAAGGGCACCACTGCCAGCAAAGGCATCAAGTACCGTTAGGCCAACAATGTCACCTAAAACACCAAACATGGCGCCACGCATTTTTTCGCTCATCGGGTGGGTGCGATGGCCACCAGGAGAATTAAACTGCCGCCCCTTTAAACTGCCGGCAATAACCCGCATGTATCTAGTCTACCTTCACCAATTTGGCATCTACCAAAGCAGCATACCAAGCCAAAGTAATTGTCTGGATAATAAGTGGTCCTAGCTTTTGACGAACCTGACGGGCCAGCTTTGGTGTCCAGCCCTTCTTGTGATAGTTTTCGAACATATCCAGGACGGCAATTTCGCGGGCGGTGCGTTTAAAGATCTCGGCCACGCCCAGTTCTTGAACGCGCTCCAGATCTTCTTTCTTGGGAACGGCTTCGCCAAAACTGAGCGGTTTGATAATTGCCGCAATGCCCATCTCGAACATGCCATGAGCCGTGAAAAGCCCTTTAGGACCCCACATCTTCCAGTTATTCTTAACCTTTTCGCGGCGGGTGTCGCCCGGCATAACCAGCTTTTGCTTAGTTGTAGTCCGGGTTTCGATGCCCTCACCACCACGTAGCTCAACCAGCTTTTCTTCGTATGGATAATGGTGGGCTGGCGTCAAGCCATCGACAATGGCGTGAGCTAGCCAGGCTGCCTCAAAGGCCGAGCGTTCCTTGTTGCCAGCCTTAAGCTCTTTTACCAGGCTCTTGTAGTGGTCGTTAATCAGCTCAATCAACTGTGAATCGTCGTTATCAAACGGGCTGTAGTAATGCCAGGGCTCGTCCTTGGCCGGACTTTTTAGCTTAACGCCATCTGGACCATTACGCCCTTCAAACTGCAGAATTGTACGAATACGCGGGAAAACACTGTTATCGGGCACGACTTTTTCGAGATGACGGCGCGCCACTCGATCAAACTTTTGATGGGCACCAAGCACGGCACCAGAATACTTTGTAAAAGTTGTTCCAGAATACATTAGTTTAAATTCGTGACGGCGCGAAGCGCATTAACATGTTCATAGAGTTCCTTATAGTCTAACAAATTTTCACCCTTATCAATAACATCCTGGGCCGCCTGGCGCGCCCGTGTGATCAGCTTGACATCTGTTAGGGTGGCGATTCTTAAGTCTAGTTGACCGTGCTGAAAGGTGCCATAAATCGCGCCCGGACCGCGTAGCTCCAGGTCGAGTTCGGCCAAAGCGAAGCCATCTTGGTTGCCAGCCAAGGCCCGTAAACGCTGGCTGGGCGCCTTGGCATCGCTTAACATCAAGTAACAGTACCCCTGGTGGTGACTGCGCCCTACCCGACCGCGTAACTGATGAATCTGAGCCAGACCAAAGCGTTCGGCGTTTTCTATTAACATGACGGTGGCGTTGGGAACGTCAACACCTACTTCAATCACCGTCGTCGACACTAATATGTCGAGCTCGTGCTTCACAAACTGTTCCATCACCCGGTTCTTGTCTTCGGCTTTTTGCTTGCCGTGCAGTAGTCCAACCTTAAACTGTTTAAAATCACGCTCGGTAAATTCTTTATAGACCTGCTCGGCCGAGCGAGCCTGTAACATGGCCGAGTCGGTGATTAGCGGACAGACCACAAACATTTGCCGGCCCGACTTCAGTTCAGCCTCTAGTTTGCTGTAAAGCTGCTTGCGTGAGTGGGGCGAACACAGTTCAGTTTTAATTGGCAGGCGGTTACTGGGCTTGGCGTCTAGTACCGTGACATCCATTTCACCGTACAGCGTTAGAGCCAAGCTGCGCGGAATGGGCGTAGCCGTCATATTTAGAACGTGCGGCATGTGACCAGCCTTTTTCTGGAGGGCCTTACGCTGATCAACACCAAAGCGATGCTGTTCGTCGATAACAACTAACCCAAGTTTGTGCATATCAACTTTTTCTTGAATAAGGGCGTGGGTGCCAACAATCAGCCGCACCGAACCATCGGCGATATGCTCCTGGGCCAGCTTTTTTTGATTGGGCTTTAGGCCGCCCACCAGTAAACCAACCTGATCAGCGTAACCTAATGGCTCAAGTAGAGCGTGGATGGTTTCGGCGTGTTGGCGAGCCAATAGTTCGGTTGGCGCCATAAAGGCGACCTGAAAGCCTTGCTCCATAGCCATCAGAGCTACCATGGTGGCCACTACAGTTTTGCCAGAACCAACATCGCCCTCTAACAAGCGATTCATCGGATGAGCTTTCTGCATGTCTAAATACATCTGCCAGACAGCCTTACGCTGGGCGTCGGTTAAAGTAAAGGGCAAATGGCCCACAAACTCCTTGGCTAATGCTTCCTTAAATGGAATCTTGAGAGTTTTAGTGTTTAGAATTTCGTATTTATTCAGCAACGCCGCCAGTGTTAATTCAAAAACCTCCTCAAAACCTAAGCGGGCCCGGGCTTCTTCTAAATCTTTAATGTCATCCGGAAAATGCACTTGGTGCAAAGCCTGAGCCCGGCCAATTAAGCCCTGTTCTTTCAACACCCAGGCGGGTAGACTCTCGTTGAGTTTGTCGACCATTGGTATGACATTACGGATAACGCGTCGAATCTGGGCGGACTTGAGTCCTTTAGTTTCGCGGTAGACCGGCACGATTCGGGCGGTGCTAACCGGAAAGTCACTGACCAGTTCAATCGACGGGTTGGTGATTGCCAACCGCTGGTAGCTCATAGCAAAGGTACCGGTTATAAAATAGTCTTGGCCACGTTTAGTCTGATCTTCGCGATAGGGTTGATTAAACCAGGTTAGCCTAACACTGCCACTGCTGTCGCTGGCGACTGCTTCGGTGATATGCATGCCACGCCGGACATAACGCCCTTTAATATCTTTAATCTGGGCGCGAATTGTCACCACACCGGGCTGCAAGGCCTTGATTGGCTGGATATTTGAATAGTCGTCGTAACGCCGAGGAAAGTAAAACAGCAGATCCTGAATGGTGTACAGGTTAAGTTGAGCGAACTTGGCGGCCAGCGCCGGCCCAACCCCCGACACAATCTCGAGCTTATCGTGGAGTTGCATACTGCCTATTATAGGCTAGCGGGCTTTACGAACCAGCAAAAAGGTACTGGGGCCAAAATACGACTTCGCCAAAGGTTGCTGCATGGCTTTTTCTATCTTGAGCATCAAGCTCTGGGGAACGATCTTCTTAAGAGCTGGCGACCGCAGGTTAGACACCGACAGTGTCTTTTCAACTTTTAGGCCAGCATGAGCTAACTGTTTAATAACGGTTTTGGGGTTGTGGTTCACAAAGGCGATTTCTTCTTCCTTCTGATGTTCGGGCGAACGGATGTCAACCGGCTGGGTCGGCATCTTCTTAAGACGGGCAGCGTGCTTGAGGCGGTTCTGAGCATGGGTATAGTTGGCGATTTCAAGCAAGTAGTAGCCGTCGTCCGTTAGGGCGCGGGCAACTTCGGCAAACTCGGCCGATGGGTCGGGCAAGTGATGCATGACCCGGATCATCATAATCAGGTCAACTGACTTGTCTTTGAATTTGAGTCGATCAGCCTGCATCAGCTGACGATCAATCTGCGGGTAGTCTTTTAAGAAGTCTTTGGCAATATCAAGTTGTTGTTGTGACGGTTCGGCCAAAGTAACTTTGTCGGCGTATTCACTTAGTAATACGCTTAGTCGGCCATAGCCGCCGCCAATATCGATAGCATGCTTAAAATGCTTCCCTTTTAAGAATTTTTGAATAGCTAACACCTCGGCGGCGTTTTCGTAGTCACGTCCTTCCCAATAATGAAGGTAGTTGTGGCTGGGGTCGTTATACTGATCGGCTTTTTTGGTTTTATTCATATCGTGGTTCAGTATAGCAGACTATAGTTCAACCAGAGCGGTATCTTTGAATTTTTTGCCTTTGCGCAGCAAAAGACGTCCGTTTTTAAAGTCGTCGGCCGTAAAATCTTCGCGGTTCACTTTCTGCCCATTAATAGCTATGGCGTTGCCAGCAATTAAACGGCGAGCTTCGGTGTTGGAACTGGCTAAACCTGTGCTAACCAGGGTATCGACAATGCTGCCAGTAGGGTTGCTGTGAGCGCTGGGTTGTTCCTGTCTCATAACGGCCAGGGCCTGGGCGCCAGCTTCACCAATCGACGCCTTCCCTACCAAGTACTCGGTGACGGCTTGGGCCTGTTCGGTTTCTTTAGAACCATGAACAATCGTTGTCACCTCTTTGGCTAGCTGAGTTTGGGCAGTGCGCAGCTGCGGCGCTTCTTTGTGATGATGCATAATCCGATCGATGGCTTCTTTATCAAGCTCGGTGAAGGTCTTTAAGTAGCCTTCGACACCATCGTCGTCGGAGTTAATCCAGAATTGGTAGAATTGGGTCGGCGACGTCTTCTTAGGGTCAAGCCAAACGGCGCCAGCTTCACTTTTACCGAACTTTTTGCCGGTCGCCTTATTAATGACCAAGTTAAGTGTCAGCACGTCAACTTCGGCCCCGCGGGCTTTACGAATTAAATCAACACCCGACAAACAGTTACCCCATTGGTCCGAACCGCCCAGCTGAAGGGTGACGCCATAATTGTCATAAAGATGCAGGTAATCAAACCCCTGCAGAATGGTGTAGCTGAATTCGGCATAACTAATCCCCGCCCCACCTTCACCCAGACGGTTGGCAATATAGTCACGTTGTATTAAAGGTGTCATCGAAAAATACTTACCGATATCGCGTAAGAACGGCAACACCCTCATATCTTTAGTCCAATCAAGATTATTAACTAGGGTGAAGTCATGTCCCTTTAGAATGGCCTTTAGCTGTTCGCCGGCCCGTTTAACGTTGTGGGCAATGGTAGCCTCGTCCTGCAATGGTCGTTCTTTGTCTTTGCCGCCCGGGTCACCAATTAAACTAGTCGAGCCGCCCGCTAACAGGTAGCCAGTGTAGCCATGACGCAAAAATGTCTTGGCAAACATCATGCCAGCCAGATTGCCAGCTTGCTGTGAGTCAGCCGAAGCATCAAAGCCCATATAGAAGCTACGTTTCTTGGCATCTAAGCTAGAGATGTCTTTTAGGGTAGTCTGGTTAACAAAACCACGCCAGGTTAGTTCTTCGCTTAAGGTCATCTTTTTACTCATAGACCCCAGTATATCGTATTCCCAGTCGATTCACAGGAACCTATGTTAGCTTAAGCATTATATTTTAAGCATAATTTGCTATAATACGTGCATCAAGGAGCAAATTGAGTATTCATGAAAAACAACGGTCGTAAGTCTCGCAAACCTGGGAGTGTCGGTAAGAATTACTTTGTAACCAAGAGTGGAAACACTATTAAGTTGCACCGCAGCTTAACCGACCGTCTAAAAGCCAAGAAAGACGGCAAATCACGCCGCAAAGCGGCTTCTTTAAGTACCTTGCCTAAGGGACGCATTAAACGCAATTTAGCCCGCCTGCAGCCAAAACGCCTCTACCACTACTGGTTTAGCCGCGATGGCGCCGTTATGGCTCTCAAGATACTGGGCATCGGTATGGTGGCTGGTTTTCTTATATTGGTCGGCCTGTTCGCTTACTTCCGCAAAGACCTACCAAACCTAAAAGACCTATCCGGCAACAACCTAGGCGGCAGCATCCGTTACTACGACCGCACCGGCGAAACCTTATTATGGGAAGATTATGCGGCGGTTAAGCGCACACCAGTAAAAGAAGAGCAGATTTCGCAGTACATGAAAGATGCCACTATCGCTATAGAAGATAAAGACTTCTTTAAGCATGGTGGTTTTGACGTTCGCGGTATTGCCCGGGCCGCCGTTAATGATGTTGTTGGTAGTGGCGGTCGCCAAGGTGGTTCAACCATTACCCAACAGGTTGTTAAGCTAAACCAGAACTGGACCAAGGACCGCACCATTACTCGTAAGGTTAAAGAATTAATCCTGGCCGTCGAGCTGGAACGCGAGTACTCGAAGAACGAAATCTTAACTGGTTACCTTAATATGGCACCGTACGGAGGTGTTGAATATGGCGTTGAGTCGGCCGCCCGTGATTACTTTGGTGTCAGTGCCAAAGATCTAACCCTGGCCCAAGCAGCTGTTTTGTCATCAATACCAAAAGCTCCTACCACTTATTCACCGTTTAGTGATCCGCGCTTTAACCCTGGGGCTACGGCCAACTTATTTGATGAAGAAGCCCTGATGGGACGCGCCCACTACATTATCGACCAGATGGAGAACCAGGGTAAGATCACCAAAGCCCAGGCCGAAGAAGCCAAGAAGGTTGATGTCGTCGCCCAAGTTAAACAATTACAGCCGCTCTATAACGGCATTAAGTCACCTTACTTTGTGTTAGCCGCCAAACAAGAACTGAACCAAAAGTATGGCGAAGCAACCACTAAACGTGGTGGCTGGAAGGTTGTGACCACGCTCGACATGACCTTACAGAATAAGGCCGAAGAAGTCGTTGCCAAGAATGCACCAAACGCCAAGCGCTTAACCGGTGGGGTGGCCGACGCTGCCGCTTTAGTAGCCGAAGATGTCGAAACCGGCCAGATTGTGTCGTTGGTAGGTGGCACCGACTTTAATAACCCCGAGTACGGGAAGATCAACTACGCGGCCTCGGCCTTGATTCCACCGGGTTCAAGCTTTAAGCCTTATGATTACGCCGTGTTCATAGACAACAACACCAACGTTGGCGCTGGATCAGTTTTGTACGACACTCAGGCTCCTCTGCCCGGCTACCCATGTACCAATAAAGCCCTCGGTATCCGTGCCAACGGTAACTGTCTGCAAGACTACGACTTTAAATACCCTGGCCCAGTAACCTTACGTTATGCCTTGGGTGGTTCACGTAACGTTCCAGCCGTTAAGGCCATGCTGTCAGCTGTTCCAAACGACACCAGCGATGGTAAGGTTGATTCAATTAATAAAGTAATTAGCACGGCTTCGGCCATGATGGCCAACCCTTACAACTCCAAGCCATACCAGTGTTACCAAACCGGAGTCGACATTAACGTGGCAACACCTGCCGATGTAACCCAATGTTACGGCGCCTCGGCCATCGGTGACGGTGCTTTCTTGCACCTAGACGACCACGTCAATGGTCTAGCCACCATGTCGCGTCTTGGTAACGCCATCCCGCGAACCTATATTCTAAAAATTACCGACTCCGCTGGTAAGACGGTTAGCGAATGGGCTCAACCCAAGGGCAAACAAGTGATTAAGCCCGACTCAGCCTATATCGTCAACGACATGGCCGCCGATCCTAACGCCAGCTACCTGCCAGCCAGCTACAAGTTCCAAAACCAACGCAATGGCTGGAAATTTGCTGTTAAAACCGGTACCACCAACAACGGCTACGATGGTCTGATGGCCAGCTGGTCAGCCAAATACGCTGTGGTCACCTGGGTTGGTAACCATACCCGTAACAAAGAGTTAAAAACGGCCATGGAGTACCTGACGCAGCCACTAGCCCGCGGTTGGATGGAAGCCGCTCATGCCAACTTGCCGGCCAAAAACTGGGTTGCCCCAGCCGGTATCAAAACGGCTCCAGCTTTTGTGATTAGAACCCACATTGGTATTGGTAGCGTTGAGCCAAGTCGAGCTACCGATCTGTATCCTTCTTGGTATCAAGCCAAGGCGGCTGGCAACACCAATCAGACTATCGATAAGGTTTCTAATAAGACTGCTACCAGCTGTACGCCAGAAGCCGCCAAAGATAACCAAAGTAATGCTAACGCCAACAGCTTCTCGGTTGACATATTCGTAACTGGCTCTAATCAACCGGGGTCAGCTAGCGGCAACGATGACGTCCACAATTGTAGCGACATACGCCCCAGCATAACGGTTACGGCCACCGGCTGTAATATCGTGGCTACAGTTAGCCAAGGAACACACCCGCTGTCAAGCGATCGCTTCAAGGGTACGGTTAACTTCTTAATTGGTGGTCAATCAGTCAGTTCGGCCGAAGTCAGTAATAGTCCGTCGTCGGTTAGCTTTACAGCACCGATTGGTACTACCAGCATTACCGCCAAAGTCACCGACAGTGTACTCTATGATGCCAGTAGCGAGGTGGCCGTAACTTGTGCGGCGGCCGCACCACCACCAGTCGTAGAAGATCCGTAATTAGCTAGCGTGATCGTGGCTTAACTGTTGCAAATATCATCTTACCGGCCACGGTTTGATGAATGCGGGTGACTTCGGCTTTAACGGTTTTACCAATCGCCCGAGCAGCGCCATCAACAACAACCATAGTGCCGTCGTCTAAGTAGCCAACACCTTGGTTCTTATTACTCCCTTTTTGGACAATCTTAATTGTCTTAACTTCGCCCGGTAAGGCAACTGGTCGCAGCTGTTGAGCTAACTCATTGACGTTAAGAACTGTGACACCCTTGATGTCAGCGACTTTATTAAGATTGTAGTCGGTTGTATACAGGCGTCCTTTAAGCTTCTGGGCCAAGGCCACCAGCTTGTCGTCAACTTCAGCAATGTCGGGGAAGTCAGAATTATCGACAGCCACGGCCGGCTTGTCGTTGGCCTGCAGCTGCTGAACAACCTCTAAACCAAAACGAGCGCGCTCCCGCTTGTGGGCATCAGAGCCATCTGCAAGGTGCTGGAGCTCACTTAAGACAAAATGTGGGATAACTAATAGTCCAGTCACAAAACCGTTCTGGGTGAGCTCTAAAATGCGACCGTCAATCAAAGCGCAGGTATCCAGAATGGTGACTTCCCCGTCCTTAGAATTTAGGATTTTGGATTTAGGTTTTCCTTTTATGACCAGCGCGCCTAGGATTGCGATTAACAAAACGATTTGTAGGTATTCCATTTATTCTTTCTCCAAAAATTGATTTAGGGCGGTTCTGACATCGCTGACACTATAAAGTAGAGCCGGTTTTTTGCCGGTTCGAATCACCGGCCCAATCACGGCATCAAACCCCAGCTTCTTAGCTTCTTCAATACGTTTTTCGATATGCGGGACGTGGCGTACTTCACCAGACAGACCAACTTCGCCGAACACCACGGCATTTTGTTTAAGCTGCAGGCCGCGCGCCGCCGAACCGATTGCCATACAAATCGCCAGGTCGGCGGCTGGTTCGGTTAGACGCAGGCCGCCAACGATATTTATGAAAATGTCTTGGTCACTTAAACTCAAGCTGGTCCGGCGTTCTAACATCGCCACCAGCAAGTTAACACGGTTTAGATCAATGCCGCTGGCGGTTCGCTTTGGGTAGCCGTAAGACGTTTTGTTAACTAAGGCCTGAACTTCAACCAGTATTGGTCGCGATCCTTCCATAGTCGCTAGAACCACCGAGCCATCGCTTACTTGACGTTCGGCTAATAGGGCGGCCGATGGGTTTTTGACGGCCACCAGTCCCTTGTCTTGCATCTCGAAGATGGCAACTTCGTTGGTAGAACCATAGCGATTCTTAACACCACGCAACACCTTAAAACCGCCGTAGCGATCACCTTCTAGCTGCAATACAACATCAACCAAGTGCTCCAGAATTTTGGGCCCTGCGATTGAGCCTTCTTTGGTAACATGACCAACAATAATTAAGGCGGTGTTTCCCTGTTTGGCGGCTGCTGTTAATAAGTGGGTACTGTTAGTGATCTGACTGACGCTGCCTGGTGCCGAACTAATCGCTTGGCAGCTCATGGTCTGAATCGAATCGACAATCACCAGGTCGTATTGACCGGTTGCAATCGTGGCGGCCGTGTCATCGGCACTGTTGCTGGTGGCCACCATTAGCTGTTTGGCATCGGCTTTAAGACGTTCGGCTCTTAATCCCAGCTGGTGGGCCGACTCTTCGCCACTAATATACAGAACCGAGTGTTTAAGCCCCACGGCGTGAGCAATCTGCAGTAGCAAAGTACTCTTACCAATACCGGGCTCGCCAGCGATTAAGTTAACGCTACCAGCCACCAGACCGCCACCCAATACGGTATCAACGTCGGTTAGGCCGGTCGCCACCCGCCGCGCCCCGTCTTTGGTAGCAACTGTTCGCACGGTGGCTGCCTTAAGCTCGCGACCATTCTTGATGACTTCACTGGCCGCAACGTTAAGTTCTTCCTGTAAAGTATTCCATTCGCCACAACTGTAGCACTTTCCCGACCAGGTGGCCGTCTGCGCCCCACAACTACTACAGACAAATCGACTAGCCGGTTTCTTCATGTTACTAGTCTAGCAAACTTTGTTACTGAGCAGCTTGATCAGGCACCCGGCTGTTAAGTTCCTGAGCTAAGTTTTGCGTCTCTAAGGCAATGGCGTTTCTGGCCTCAACAATGCTGTTATATTGATTAATCTGCTGCTTGGTTTTTGCCAGCAAATTATTGTAGGCCTGCACTTGGGCATTAAAAGCAGCTACCTGGGCGTTGTAGGTAGCCGTGTCGTTACTGGCCAGAAAAGCGTTGAGCTCGGTTCGCTTGGTAGCAAGCGCCGCGGCTTGGCCTTCAAGTGAAGTTTCGGCGGCGTTAATCGTATCTTTTAGGGTGGCCAGCTGGGCATCATAGGTAGCTATCTGGGCCTTGCGACTGGTAAAAGCTGCTTGATAGTTGGCTGCCAACCTAACAACCACCTGACGATCGTTAAAATACTGTTTGTAATAGTCTTCTAAGGCCGGTGGCAGAACAGCAATTTCGGTGCCAAAAATGGAGTGCATTTCGTTAGGTATGTCATTTGGCTCAGTTTTTTTATAGCTTTCGATGATGCCCAGTAAACGCTCGTCCTTGAGTGAGTTGGCATAATAATCTTGGAGCAAACCGTCGATACGCTGCCGTTCCTTGGCGCTCAGGCGGTCGTAGGCACCATGGAGCATTTCGTGGGCCGCCGTCACCTCTTTGACGCCCTTGAGCTGAGGATCAGTTACGTTATAAATGAAGATCCCCCGCCCCTGCGGCAGGTAACAGCCCAGCACATTGGTTTCTTCGCTGCCGATCGGACAACTAGCATTAAAATCATCCTTACCCTGCACTTGGGGTCGATTAACGTAAAAGATGTGCTCTGATTTTTTTGTCATCGACGTAGTGCTAGCCAGAGCCGTAACCTCACTACTAGGCTCGTAGTTGTACAAGCGAATGTAGTCATAAATGGCCTGTTTTTGGCTGTAGACAAACAAACCAACAAGAACCACTAACAGCAAACCAACCAAACCAAACCACGACCGGCGCTTAGCTGGACTTGGCGTTGGCGGCGTTACTGGCGTGGTTGGCTGATAAGACTGAGGAGGCATTAGCACCTATTATACGTGCTTATGGCAAGTAGCAGCTACTCGTTGGCCGACGAGTAAGCCAGTTCCTTACCCTTAGCCGCCACCTGGACGATGTTACCCTTCTGATAAACCTCGTCGAGCATCTTAAGAGCAATGTGATCTTCGATAGTGTCTTGAATCAGGCGGCGCAATGGTCGCACGCCGTTGTGCGCATCATAGCCATTTTCTAGCAAATGCTGCTTGGCCGCTGGCGTAACCTGTAAGCCTAAGCCTTTCTTAAGTAGTCGCTGTCTTAGCTCGTCAAGTTGGAGGTCAAGAATCTTAAGAACGTCTGGTTTGGTCAGAGCTCGGAACACGATGGTTTTGTCGATACGGTTAAGAAGTTCGGGTCGCATCATCTTCTTTAGCTCATCAAAGACCTTTTCTTTGTTACGGGCATGTAGGGCATCAAGATCTTTAAAGTCGTCTTTATCGTTGGCATGGAAGCCAAGGCTGGCTTCTTTTTGAAGTTTATCGGCGCCGATGTTGCTGGTCATGATAATAATGGTGTTACTAAAGTCAATCTTGCGACCTTTGGCATCGGTTAATACGCCATCTTCTAGAATTTGCAGCAGCATGTTAAAGACTTCGGGGTGAGCTTTTTCGATCTCGTCAAAGACCACCAGGCTGTAGGGTTGGCGGCGAATCTTGTCGGTTAGCTGACCGCCGTCATCATAACCGACGTAACCGGCTGGCGCACCGACTAGACGAGAAGTGGTGTGCTTTTCACTGAATTCACTCATATCGATTTTTATCATGGCATCGCTGTTACCAAAGAACTCACGCGCCAAAACACGGGCCAGTTCGGTTTTACCAACACCAGTCGGGCCTAAGAAGACAAACGAACCGATGGGGCGTTGCTCACTGCTTATTCCCGAACGATTGCGTCGTACTGCCTTGGCAACAGCCGTAACGGCCTCGTTCTGACCAATAATGTGCTTTTGCAATTGTTTTTCGAGGTTTAGTAGGTAGCGCGCTTCCGATCGAATGACCTTACTAACCGGCACGCCAGTCATGCGCGATACAACGTCAGCCACATCTTCGCTGGTCATGGTAATTTCTTTACCAGACTTGGTAGTGGTCTTAAGTTCTTCGAGCTGCTTAGTAACCTGGCTGGCCTGGGTTTTATATTCGGCCGCTTTTTCGTAGTTACCGCTGTCGGCGGCTTCTTCCATGCGTACATTCAATAGTTTTAGGTCTTTTTGAAGCTTGCGTACTTCGGGTGGCGTTTTACCCTTATCAACCCGTAGGTGAGCAGCTGTTTCATCTAATAGATCGATCGCCTTGTCGGGCATAAAGCGGTCGGCAATGTAACGTTTGGCCAAAGTAACGGTGTCATCTAGGACTTCGTCGCTGACTTTAACGTTATGGAAGGCTTCGTAGTGTTTGCGTAGACCTTTTAGTATAGCCAGCGTTTCTGGTACGGTGGTTTCGGGTACCTGAATTGGCTGGAAACGACGTTCCAGAGCAGCATCCTTTTCGATGTGTTTGGTGTATTCGTCGGTAGTGGTGGCACCGATTAGCTGAATCTTGCCGCGGGCCAGAGCGGGCTTAAGAATATTGCCGGCATCCATGGCGCCTTCGGCAGCACCAGCCCCCACAATTAGGTGCAACTCATCAATAAACACAATGCTATTCTTGTCACTTTCGAGCTCGGCCATGACCTTTTTGAGGCGCTCTTCGAACTCACCACGGTACTTAGTGCCAGCGATCATGCCAGCCAAGTCGAGCATAATGATGCGCTTGTCGAGCAAGCTGTCCGGCACATCTTCGCTAACAATACGCTGGGCCAAGCCTTCGACAATCGCCGTTTTACCAACGCCTGGTTCACCAATTAGAACTGGGTTGTTCTTGGTGCGGCGGTTCAAGATGGTAATAACCCGGCGGATTTGCGGTTCACGACCAACCACCGGATCGAGCTTTTTATCGCGGGCGCTGGCCGTTAAGTCGGTGCCATAAAAGTCTAAGGCCGTCTTGCGAGCCTTTTTAGTACTACGGCGGCGCGTGTCGGCCTGACCGCCATTATCTTCGTATTGCTGACGGTTAAGGAATTGCTCCAGTTCGGCTAGTAGGCTGTCGACGTTAACATTCATGTCACGCAACAGTACCGTCGCCCGAGCGTTCTTTTGACTCAAAATACTATACAAAATATGTTCGGTACCAGTGAATTCTTGGCTGTAGTCCTGGGCGACATCAAAGGCCATTTTAAGTGTCAGCTTAGCTGTCTCACTCAAACCCTTAGCACCCATGTTGATGACCAACGTTTTAGGAGTTAGGTTCAAGGCTAAGCGGGCCCGATCCAAAGTCACGCCGGCGCCTTCTAGCAACTTGGCCCCCATAGAAGTGTCTTGGGCCAGTACGCCAAGCAAAAGGTGCTCGGTGCCAACGTAGGCACTGCCAAAACTGCGCGCGATAGCATCGGCGTGCTTAAGGCTATGAACAGCGTTATCGGTTAAGTGATTAACGAAGTCGTTGAATTCGGCGTTTCCTGGCATCATCTTCTATTATTCCACCTTTCGTTGAAAATACGTTGA
>JAUPVS010000006.1 GCA_030916945.1 Patescibacteria group bacterium | reverse complement strand
CTTGAGTGAGTCGTTGTCTTTTAGTCGAACTAACAGGTCGTCCACATCGCTACTGCGTTTCGAAATCATGACGTAAACGACCGTGATATCGGTATTCTTTTGATTAATCGCCAGCTGGGTAGCGAGGGTAGACTTGCCGCTTTTGCTATCACCGATTATGGCAATGCGCTGCCCACGAACAATTGGGAAAAGCGAATCAACTACCGTAACACCAGTTTCTAGTTGGTCATTAAGCATTTCTCTTTCGTACAAAAGCGGGGCTTCTTTAAAAACCGGCCATACGGCGTCAGCCGCGATTGGCCCCTTGCCGTCCAATGGATCACCGTTGACCGAAACCACTCGACCAATAAAATCTTTACCTACCTTAGACACCAACTCGTCATGCTGCACCACCGCCAAGACGCCTGGCACTAGAGCGCTTTGACCGAGATGCAAAACCACCACATAGTCTTCGTAGATATGATGTACAAAACCCTTGCTACCATCGTTAAACATTATCAGCGAATGTACGCTAACCGGGTGCAGACCACTGACTCTAATCAGGAACTGGTCAACCGCAATCACTTCACCAACTGGCTTGCCTTGCTTGACGAGCTTTTCGAAGTGCCGACTAGCTTGAGTTTCAGGCATGAATATCACCTCGTAGTCGCTTGAGTAGATCGGGCGTGGAATTAACCAGGCGTTGCCGGATACTACAATCAATTATTTTACTGCTGGTGCGTATAACACAACCGGCGGCAATGGTTGGCTGTAAACCAATGTCTAGTAAAAGAAGTGGATGAATTTCGGTTCTAAGCCAGGTAATGATCTTTTCTGTAAATAGGCCGGCTGGCTCGGACGCAAAACTCATATGCAGACGCGGCGCCTTTGTTTTAAGTTCACCCAGGAAGTCGTAAAGTCGCTGCCGTTCGGTTTGATTCTGGATATCAACCTTATTGGCTTCTATGACAGCAGCTAGCCGTTCGCTAATTGGCGGTAGCTGAACGGCTGTGCCGCCCCGCTTCTGCTGCGATAGCATGTCACCCAAAGCCTCCAACTCCCGGGTAGCCCGAATTATGTCGACCTGCCCAACAATGGCCTGTGGCAACACTAAAACTGGGCTTGGTGTAGCCGGTTCAGGCGCCATTTTTTATATCCTCGAGGATAGCTTGCTTGTTAGCTTCTAGATCACCAATGATGTACTCGAGCTGGTCGTTCAGGTCAATCTGCTCGCCAATTGCCAGCATGATGTAGTGGTTAACGGTGTCGGCCATATTCTTTTCAAAGTGCTCAACTAGTTGGGCCTTGGCGGCATCGGCCTGCTGCTTGAGCTGATCGGTCAGAATTTTACGCTGCTCTTCGATCGCTCCTTGGGTTTTGTTAATCGAGTCGGTGGCTAGTTGTTTGGCATCGGCAATTGATTGTTCGTATTTAGCAAACTCCTCGGTTAAGGTGCGCTTGATCTCTTGCTTCATGTAGTCATTGACTTGTGAAGCCGTAATGCGTAGATCCTGCTGCAAGAACATAGCATTTTCGTTAATTATCTGTTCAAAATGTAGTAGACCCCGGTTGCGCAGCTCCTGACGGAAGGCATCGTTAAAGATGTGTTCAACGTCTTTCTCGGCCGTTTCATTAAAGGCCTTTTGGCGCGCAGCGGCAGTTTTCTTTTGACTCAAGTTCAAACTTATGGCCAGCCAAACAATAACACCCAGTAGTACTAGTGCTATCCCCAACCCCAATATCAGCCAGATTCCCACGGTGTAAGTTGCCCACCTTGCTTATGTTTATAGCTTCCCTGTTACTATACTCTAAAATAGCTATTCAGAAAAGCTTTTGACCCCTGACTTTTCTAGTGCTTTAAGAACCTTAGCAAGATCTTTTTTGGTAGTCGTCCGACCCATCGTAAAACGCAACGAACTTTGGGCTTCGTTTTTGGTTAGTCCCATAGCCTGTAAGGCGTGCGACGGCTCATCATCACTGGCGGCGCAAGCCGAGCCAACCGCGCAAACAATACCCTGTTCATCTAGTTCCATCATCAATCTTTCGTTATCAAGACCTGGGAAAGTGATGTGGCTGTTGTTTGGCAATCGGTGCTTGCCGCCGTTGATCGTGATTTGTGGTGATAGGGTTTTTAGCGACTCCTCAAAGTAGTCACGCAGACCTTGCAAACGCTCGCTTTCGACTAACCGGCTATCTTGAGCCAAGACGACGGCCGTGGCCAGCCCAATACAACCAGCAACATTCTCGGTGCCGCTCCTTAGCCCACGCTCCTGGCCGCCACCGCGAACAAGTGGCCTTAACTCAATACCGGCTTTAACATAAAGTGCCCCGGATTGTTTAGGTCCATAGATTTTACCGCCATTAATCGTCATCATATCAACGCCCAAGCGACTAACATGAAGATCTAGGTAGTTGGTTGCCTGACTGGCATCAGTATGAAAATACAGCGGCAAAGTCTCACCTTGTTGGGATCGACGTTGTCGTTCGGCTTGTACAATCTGCGCGATGCGCTTTAACGGTTGGATAGTACCGGTTTCGTTGTTGGCGTACATGACGCTCACCAAAACCGTTTTGCTATCCATTAGTTGGGTTAATTTGTCCGTTCTTATTCGTCCATCGTGATCGACTGGCACTAAGGCGTGATCGTATTGCTGGGCAGCATCCAACACGGCTTTGTGTTCGGTGGAGCCAACCAATAGTTTGGCTCCCGGGAAGCTGTCCATAATTCCGTTGATGGCCAAATTATCAGCTTCGGTGCCGCCGGCCGTAAAGACTATTTCGGAGGGTCGAGCGCCAAGTGCAATGGCAATCTTGGTACGGGCCGCTAGTAACTCTTGAGCCACACGTCGTCCCGCCAAGTAGCTGGCTGAGGGATTATAAAACTGATCCTGCCAAAAGGGATCCATGGCCTGACGAACACTATCGTCTAGTGGTGTAGCGGCGGCGTAATCAAGATAAATCATACTCGGCATCGATACGTTGATTATACAACTCGACTGCCTGGTACAGGTTGCGGGCTTCGTCCAAACCAACATATTGGCTTTGGTGGCCGTCCTGTACCTTTATCACACCATTGGGTCGAACATCGTAACGAGTAGTTTTGGACTGTTTTTGATTACTGCCATCTACCCACTCTTCGTACCAAACCCAAGTATGCTCATCAAGACAAAAGAATTCACGACGATGGCCACTAGGAATCGGGCCAAATAATTTACCACCAATTTTGGCCTCACGGCGAATCAGATCGCGGTACTGCTCGGCCCGGCGATCAATGGTCTTAGATTCGTTAAGTGACTTAAGCAGCTTCTGGAAGATCATAAGTAATATCCCCCTCTTGGCTGGCTGCTTCAACTGCAGCCCGAATCGAGTCAATACCGGTAAGGTGGTCCTGAACGATACCAGCCACGCCCGGCATAACTTCAACATTGTTAGTAGAATCAGCCACCAAATCTGGCGACACTTCCTCGATGATAACTTTCACCTGTTCACCATATTGATGTTCAAGCGTTCTCTGAGCTGAGCCAGCCGCTCGAAAGCGGATCTCGCGTCGCTGCTGAACTCGCTCTTGATCAATCTGTCGTTCCTTGTTGATGGACATGTGGTAATTACCTTCTAGCTTAGCTTAAATAGTTGGCCCGCATTCCGGGTTGTCGCCGCGGCAAAATCCTCGAGAGATTCACCTCTCAAGCGACTTAAAAACTCGGCAGACACACGGACATGTTTAGGCTCACACACTTTACCACGAAACGGTGCTGGAGTCAAGAAGGGCGCATCGGTTTCGAGCACAATTTTCTCGAGAGGAACGGCTTTGGCAGCCTCTAACTGGTTCTCGTTTTTGGTGAACGTCATAATGCCGTTCAAACCCACCAGCAAATCACGTTCCAGGATCTGATCAAGCTCTGTGGTTGTGGCGCTAAAACTATGGACCACGCCGCGTAGACCTTTGAATTCATCAAATATCGGCCAGAAGTCTTTAAAAGCATCGCGGACATGAAATATAAGAGGCAAATTGTGTTGCTGGGCCAGTTCAAGCTGGAAACGCAACAAAGTATTTTGAGCGTCTTTGGGCGAGTGATTATAGTAGTAGTCCAGGCCACACTCACCAATAGCCACCACTTTTGGCTGGCTGGCTAGGGCTGCAAACTTAGCTAACTGGTCAGCATCATCTGTATAGTTGTGGGCTTCGTGGGGATGCAGACCAACACTAGCCCAAACATCGTTGTGCTTGGCAGCAAATGCTACAGCCGATTGGCTATCCTGCAGAGTGCAACCAACCACCAGTAAACGATCTACACCAACGCGTTTGGCATTAGCCATAACCTCCTCGGCATCGAGCGGGTAGTCGTCAATGTGAATATGGCAGTGGGTATCGGTGAACTGCATCGCTTAGCCTTTTTGGGCTGGTGAATCAGTTCTAGGGAAAAGAGTACCCTTAATTGGTCGCACTACACCTTCGCTGAAGACATAGATAATTTTGGCGGCCGTGTCGGGCATAAACGGTTCCAGCATACCGGCGATTTCTAGCAAGCAACTAACCTGATAGGCCAAGACCTCACGAAGGTGCGATTCGTCGCCCTCCTTAGCAATTGCCCACGGCTTCTCTTCTTCAATGTATTGATTCAAGCCGCGCACTTGCTCCCAAACTTCATCAAGCGCCCGGTCGAAGCGACAATCTTCTAGAGCTTGTTCGTATTTAGCAATGTCGTGCTTGGCTGGTGGGATATCACCAACAATCCCGTTAAGATACTTCTGAACCATCACAACCGTTCGCTGGACAGCATTACCAAGCTCGTTCGCCAACTCGTTGTTGTAAGCGTCTTCGAAACGTTCCTGACTAAAGTCGCCATCTTCGTAACTTGGGATGTGGCGGGCAAAGTAATACCTAAAAACATCGGCGCCCCATTTATCAATCAAAGAATGTGGCGATATGCTATTACCCAGACTTTTGCTCATTTTTTTACCTTCAACACCAATGTGACCATGTACATATAAGGTCTTTGGCAGGGGCAGACCCAAGCCAAGTAACATACCGGGCCAGATGGCAGCATGAAAACGCAGAATGTCTTTACCGATGACCTGAACATTAGCCGGCCAAAACTTTTTAAAGTCAGAGTGCTCAGGGTAGCCCAAGACGGTTATATAGTTCAATAAAGCTTCGAACCAGACATACATCACCTGCCCTGGGTCGCCCGGAACCGCTACCCCCCAGCTAACCTTTTCTTTGGGTCGAGAGATGCTGATATCTTCTAGGCCGTCTTTGATAACATTAAGGATTTCGTGCTTGCGGGTAGCCGGGATTACTCGGAAAGACCCAGACTCAATGGCATATAAGATTTGTGGGGCATAGTTGCTGAGCCTAAAGAAGTAATTTTCTTCTTGGATCTTTTCGTAAGGCTTGTTGTGATGCGGACAGTTATTCTTGTTTTCTTTGGCAACTGCCTCGGTTACAAAGGCTTCGCAGCCACTACAATACAAGCCGATATAATTGCCTTTATAGATGTCTTTGGCTAGATTTTTCCAAACAATTTGAGCCCGTTGCTCATGGGCCTTATCGGTGGTGCGAATAAAACGGTCGTTACTGATGTTCATGACCTTTTGCAGGTCACGGAATTTCTGGCTCATTTGGTCAACCAGCTGCTGCGGAGTAATCTTGAGCTCGGCCGCTTTATCGGCAACCTTGGTACCATGCTCGTCGGTACCAGTACTGAAGATGACCGGCGCGCCTTGCTTACGAGCGGCCCGGGCTAAGATATCAGCATACAAAAACTCTAGGGCGTGACCCAAGTGAGGCTCGCCGTTCATGTACGGAATTGAAGTTGTCACATAATAGTTCATACCTATCTAGTCTACCCCTATTAGGCAATTAACAAAAGAGTCAGCCTACTAGGTTGTGATAGCTTTGATGAGTTTTTTGGTGGCTTCGTTAGTGAAGTCAACGCCGGCATCATCTTTGTAGGTGTCGATAACAGCCTTAACGGCTGACTTAGTAGCGTGCTTTTCGAGGGTTTGAACGGCATAATCAGTTACTGTTCGGGTGTCTTTAACAATGGTATCACCCTGTTGGCTAACCGACTTCAGGGAAATCTCCACAAAAGCGTCCAGAATGTCGGCATATGATTCATCTAGCTTAAGATTCTTGGCTGGTTTAATAACGCGACGCAAGTTGGCCAAACATAGCGCCACCAACTCCGGCTGCTTGTGTTCAACAGCATCAATGCCAAATGTGAAGTAGATGCCGTAGAGGGTTTTTAGCAGTATCTGATACTGAGCGTTTAAGCCGACCGTCTGACGCCCGGCCTCGACAATTTCGGCATAACGAGCAAAGAGTACTTCTATAACGGCCTCAATCGCCTCAAAATACAGCACCGGATAGGCATCGGCATAGTCATCGGCTAGATTGTCGTAAGTAGTGAAGAACTTAACCAAAAGACCAGTTACGGTTTGATATTCGCCAGTGTAGTGACCAATAATCGGAACGGTTTGCAGGGTGTTGTCACCTTGCAGGAAGTATTGCTCGGCAATCCGGGTAACTGATAAACAAGTTTCTTCGAATATCAGCGATATCTCCTGCCAAGGCTTGCCTTGGTGATGACTTAGGTAATCGTCGAGCAGGTCCTGAATGCTGTCAATTGCCAATATTACCTCGTCGTCGTCGGCCATCTTGGCCATGCCTTCAATGGTTCGAACCACCGTAATAAAGCCCTCACCAGATGGGACGGCCGCAAATTCCCGCCCTTTGATGCGCACCAACTTTATTAGATCCTCCTTGCGGCGTTCCGATGAAGTTTTACGAAAGACATTAAAGTATTCAAGTGAGCTGTCATGAAGATATTTAGCTAGATGAGCATACTCTTCGGGCTGCGGATTCTTACTAATTGCTGCGAAGATCTGATCAAAAAAGCCACTAAAGAACTTCATGCCCGACTTAGTGCCAAAGTCATAAAGCTTCAGGGCGTTATCTTTGACGTACTCACGAATTGGCTGAAAGGGGTCTTGCAAGTACTGAACCTGCTGGTACTGATTTTCCCACTGTTGCAGGGCGGTTTTGTAAGCGACTTTTTCGTGATCAGAAGCATCTTCGGCTGGCTCCTCAGGTTCTTTGGCATAGAGTTTATACAAATAGCCGCGGACATCATTCATATTTTGAGACTCGATGTAGGTTCGGAGGTACTCGTCGGCCTGCAACAAGGTGCGGGCCTTATAAATTAGCTGTACGAACCAAAACAGCCCCACCAAACAGAGTGCCAGCAGCCCGCCACCCACCTTGGCATCAAGAAATAGTTCTTCTATAGCGGTTTGATCAAAAGCGATTGCCCAAGCCCCAACACAAAGGCCCATCAACACCGCCACCATCAGCCCCACATAGGCATACAGCACACTATGCCGAATCAGTAGGCTGGTAACGCGATGCGGTTTAGCGTTGTGCAACATCTGCATCAACGTCACAATGCCAGCCACTACAAAGCCCAGAATCGCCATCTGAACCGAAAGTAGAGCCAGGTAAAAGTTGAGAGCGGTATCTTGGGTCATTACGCTTATTCTACCAGCTTAGGTCCGTTTATCGATGTAATCTTGACACAGTCTTTCAAAGACAGCGTTGGTCCAGCCAAAGCCAGTCTGTGATGGATAAACCCCTTTAGCCGGTGGCTTATCGGGGTTAACCACGTTGTACTTTTCTAAAAAGACATGCTCATCATTAAACCAGTCAAGATTGGTTTTCAACCACTTCATAGCTATCCGCCTGGCATCGTCGTGATAGCCATAACGCTCCAAGCCCTTGATAACAAAAAACTGCAAAGGCGCCCAGCCGTTAGGATAGGCCCATTGGGTCGGGGTATTGCCCGTACCCGGCAATTGACCGGGCAGACGCTGATTAAACTGTTGGTCGGTGGTGCTCAAACCACCCTTGGCCTCAAATTTCTTTAGAGACCGCACCATCTTAGCAGCCTGTTCTTTAGTGGCCATACCGGCCCACATCGGGTAGAAACCAGCCAAGGAACTAACCGAACCGCGGCGTTGGCGCACATAGTCGTAGTCATAATAAAAGTCACGTGACGGGCTCCACATTAGCTCGTCCATGACCTCTTTGCGGCTGGCGGCCCGCTTAAGCCACGATTCTTCGGCAGCATGGTCACCGGCTATTTGCGAAGCTCGGGCAAAGTCGGTTTCGTACTTATATAGCAAAGAATTTAAATCGATCGGTAGGTAGTTTAGGGTTTTGCGGCTGAAGCGCGGCGTCATATCCCAGCCACTCTCGGTTTCGGCCAGATCGTGCAGATAGTTAATGTCATAGTAGCGGCTCAGACCGCGATAAATCTGACGCTCATTAGGCTTATTGACACCCAGCCAGACCGTGTAGTATTCGGTTTCGGCCGTCTTAATAGCTTCGGCCAACCATTTCTTGCCCGGGTGATAACTGTCGTACACATCAAAGATGAAACTGGTCAACAGTGGTGGCTGTGATCGGCCCGTTAAATAGGTGCGGGAAGCATTAGGAATGATTTTGAGTCGTTTTTGAAGATATAAAAGGTCCTCCAATATTCCGCTGACCAGCTTTTGGCGATGTTTGTCTTTAAGAAAACCCTGCACCATAAAGTAACTATCCCAATAGTAGAGTTCATTAAAATCAAAGCTGTGGCCGGCTTCGTAAGCTGGCACCAAGTAGGGTTTAGGAACGCCAAACAAGGTTTCATCGTCTTTGGGGTGATAACGTTCCAGACGCTTCCAATAATCATGAATGTACTGGCGCGCCTCGTGCACATCTTTAGAAGACAAGTCATGAGGCTTGTTTCCGCCCCCTAATAGAGCAACAACTTTTTTGGCTTTGTCTAGCATCTTACACTTAGCTTAAGAGGCGCTGGTACTGGCGTCAAGGCTATAAACGATTAACTATAATAAAGATCATCACCATCACACCTAAAGCGCGTCGAAAACTGTTAGCACCATCAAATATTTCTAGCCAGGCCCAGGTAAATAAGGCTCCAAAACTAATTAAAGCGGCCGCAAAGTTAAGTTGGCCATAAGGAAGAATTCTAGTTAGTAACCAAGCGATAAACCACACCACCAAAGGTAGGTTTGGGGGTTGAAAGACAATCGTTTTCTTATTCGTCATATGGTACTTGTCATGATAGCGCGCTTACGGTTAATTCGCCATACAAAAAACCCGCCACAGTGGACGGGTTTAAGGTTTGAACGTAGTTACGTAATTACTTAGTAACGAGGTCGTTCTTCGCGAGGACGAGCTTCGCTGACGTTGATGGCGCGGCCATCAAGTTCTTGGTTGTTGAGTTGATCAACAGCCTTCTTGGCTTCTTCGTCGCTAGACATCTCAACAAAGCCGAAGCCCTTTGAGCGGTTTGTGTCACGGTCAGTGATAACCTTAGCAGATACAACGGTACCAGCTGCAGAGAAAAAATCTTTGAGTTGGTCGTCTGTAACACCCCATGATAGGGATCCGACAAATAGTTTAGTAGCCATTAATGATTAACTCCTTTTGTTGCTCGGAGGTAACCTGGCTCTCGAAATTCGGGGTCCAGTTAGCTGCTCCTCAGAAACACTTAACTTATATTGATCTAGAACTAACAAACGTTATGTAGCAGCTTATTTCTAGCAGACACATTATAACACATTACTATCGATTAACGAAGGTAAGTGCATATCCGGTTTTTCCGGCTCGGCCGGCGCGACCAATGCGGTGAACGTAATCTTCGTAACTTTGCGGTTGGGTGTAGTTGATAACGTGACTAACGTCGGCGACATCAATACCACGAGCCGCTACGTCGGTAGCAACCAGAATAGTTGTTTGGTTTGCCTTAAAGCTAGCCAAGGCTCGTTGGCGCTGACCCTGGTTCTTACCACCATGAATCGATACGGCCGCAAAACCACGGTCAATAAGTTCATTACTAAGTCGTTCCACGCTACGTTGGGTTTCATCAAAGATGATGGCCTTGGTGACATTGGGTTGAATCAGAACATCGTGCAGCTTTTCGATCTTTTCCATGTTGCCACCAAATTGGATAACATTTTGATCAACATTGTCGCTGGTTTCACCTGTTTTGATAGAAATTGTGACCGGCTCATTAGAGAAGGTCTGGATTAGCGAATTGACGCGGGCGTCGAGGGTGGCCGAGAAGAAGAATGATTGGCGCTGAGCGGCAACATTACTTAGAATCTCGCGCACATCGTCGACAAAGCCCATGTCGAGCATACGGTCAACTTCGTCTAGAACCACCATGTTGAAGCGTTCTAGGTTAAGGGTACGGCGTTCGATGTGGTCTTTAATACGACCAGGCGTACCAATGACAATTTGCGGGTTAGAGCGCAGGTCGCGCAACTGGCGGCCAATTGGGGCGCCACCAATTAGAACGGCGCCAAATAGGCCACTACCCTTAGCCATCGAACGAATATCTTCTTCAATCTGCATGGCTAGTTCGCGGGTTGGAGCTACTACTAGGGCGCGTGAACCACGTTGGCTCATTAGCATGTGTAGGATTGGAATTGCAAAAGCGGCCGTTTTACCGGTACCGGTGTTAGCAATACCAATAATGTCCTTACCGGCTAGGGCTGGAATAATAGTCTGGTCTTGAATTGGGGTTGGTGTAACGAAGCCCTTGGCGCGCAAGTTGGTCTTTACAACCTGATGCACATCAAAGTCATCGAACTTATGAGTTGGTACGTACTCGGTCTCGGCCGTAACTGGCTTAGCAGCCTTTACAAAACGAGTCGGGTCGATATATTTGGCGCCGGGACGGCGGTTACCGCGGCTACGTGAGCCGGAACCACCACTTGGGCGACGGTTACGATTATTGGTTTGAGATTTGTAGGCGTAATAGGCCATAAAAAAAGAATCCTTTGGTTTGTTATAAATTGTTATTACTTAGCTTTTGGCGCGTATCTGACTTAATGTCAGCGAGGCATTGATAGCTGTGATTGTCACAGATGAAGCCTCAGTAATAACGAACAAACTGTGGATCCAATTGAACAATACTAATACATTAGCACGATTTGCATAAATAGTCAATCTGTTGCTTGGCTGAATGCTAACGCTTGCGCTTCTTTTGGTCAAGCTCGCGCTTGCGTAAACGCAGATTTTCAGGGGTGACTTCTAGCAACTCGTCGTTTTCGATGAAGTCGAGGCATTCTTCGAGGCTAAAGATAGTTGGCGGCGTTAGCTGCACCACACCATCGCTGCTAGAACTACGCATGTTGGTAAGGTGCTTAGCCTTACAAACGTTAATTTCCATGTCTTCTTGACGGGTATTCAAACCGATAATCTGACCAGCATACACTTTTTGGGCCGGGCCAACAAAGGTCGTGCCACGGGCTTCGGCGTTCTGCAGGGCGTAAGGTGTAGTAACGCCAGTTTCGAAGGCAATTAGCACACCGTTACGGAGCTGTTGCAGGGCAGCGCCAAGTGGCTGATAGCCAATAATCAAGCTGTTCATCACAATCGTGCCCTTAGTATTGGTCATCAGGACGTTACGCATACCTAGTAGGGCTCGGGTTGGCAGTTCATAGACTAGCTTAGTAACACCTTTGGGGCTGGCAAACTGTTCTTTTAGGGTGGCTCGGCGTTGGCCAAGTTCCATCTGGACAGTCCCGACATGCTCGGCCGGCACTTCGATAATAACTTCTTCCAAAGGCTCTTCGGTGATGCCGTCTTTTTCGCGGGTAACCACTTGAGGACGACCAACTTCAAATTCGTAACCTTCGCGGCGCATGGTTTCGATTAGGACGCTTAGGTGCAATTCACCGCGACCAGCTACCAAAAAGCCAATACCTTCTTCTTCAACGCGCAAACCAACGTTGGTTTCGAGTTCTTTAGTTAGGCGTTCGCCAATCTGTCGTGAGGTGGTGAACTCACCTTCCTGCCCTTTCATTGGGCTGGTGTTTGGACCTAGGTATATTTTAAGAGTAGGGGCTTCAACCTCTAGAACCGGTAGGGCCTCGGGGTTGTCGGCGTCAGCAATGGTTTCACCAATTTTAGCTTCGGCCACACCAGTTAGCTGGACGATGTCACCGGCCACACCTTCTTTAACTTCAAAGCGACTAACACCATGACTCATAAATACTAGATCGATCTTAGCCTTGGCTTGGGTACCATCTTTTTTACATAAGGTAACTGGGTCACCAGCCTTAATACGGCCTTGGGTAATCCGGCCAATGGCGTATTTACCTTTAAAACTATCCCAGGCCAGTGCTGTTACCAGCATCTGGAAAGGTTTTTCGACATCAATCTTGGGGGCTGGAATATGCTCGATAATGGCGTCAAAGACGTCATCCAAGTTGCCCTCAACTTCGAAGTCGTTTGGAACTTCAGTCCAAGCCTTACCAGCTCGTCCAACGGCATAGTAAACCGGGTAGTGCAATTGATCTTCGTGAACAGCTAGTTCCAAGAATAGGTCGGCTAGTTCGTCTTCGACTTCTTTAATACGGCTGGCTGACTTGTCGATTTTGTTGATAATCACAATTGGCTTAAGTTCGTTGGCTAAGGCCTTGCTAAGCACAAACTTGGTTTGTGGCATCGGGCCTTCTTGGGCATCAACAATCAAAATACAACCGTCGGCCATGTTAAGGGTACGCTCAACTTCACCACTAAAGTCGGCGTGACCAGGGGTGTCGATGATATTAATGCGATAGTCACCGTGCTGAACGGCAGTAACTTTAGCGGTAATGGTAATACCGCGTTCTTTTTCCTGATCGCCACTATCCATAATCAACTCCTGGCTCATCTCGGCCTGGTTGTCGCGGAAAGTTTGCGACTGCTTTAAAAGCCCATCTACCAAGGTGGTCTTACCATGGTCAACGTGGGCGATAATCGCGATGTTACGGATTTTAGTTGGATCTTGCTGCATACTGATTTCTTGATATTAAAAACGCGCCCCTGAACCAAGCGCGTTGATTTCGCTACTGATTATAACAGAAACAGGGGTATAGGTCTACTATTTCCCAGACGTGGTAGTCTGTTAGTAATGACTGTTCGAACCTTTCTTCGCCTGACAGCTAGTGCCACAGCCGTGATTGGGCCAACTTTGCTATTATTCCCCGGTTTCATTAACGAGCTGTTTGTCGTTAGTCCGGCTCATGGCAGCGACATCTTCATCCGTTTTTTGGGCTCAGCTCTAATTGGCTACACCTACCTAAACTGGTACAGTGCTCACTACAGTAAAACCACATCGATACATCCTACCTTAGTCGGCAACTTCTCAACACTAAGCATTGCTCTGATACTAAGCATCATTGCTGTGCTTAACGGCAGTCTCAAAGCCAGCGGCTGGGCAATAGTATTACTACACCTGGTGTTTGCCAGTGGCTTTGGTTGGTTTTTGTGGCGCCTACGTCCGGACGCGCAACACAGTTCGTAAGTTAGACAGGTAGTGGGCGGGGTTAACTTTAGGGTGAGTCTTGAGATATTCCAGGTGACGCGATTTAAACTCGGCTTCTGGCAAAGAACCAGGCCGCTCCTTGATTAGCTCAGGCTTGGTATTGTAGGAGGCGTCGCTTTCCATGCTGGCTAGCATCTGCTTAATCTCGTCTTCTTCCATAAAAATAGGCTTGCGAACCGTTTCGAGCTGCTTAATGTTCATACTTGAACCTTCGGCTTTTTAGGCTTCTTGACTTCTTTACGGCCACGATCTTTAGACATAACCACCTTCTTTCGCTTGTGCGTTCTTACTACCTAACAGTATACGCTATAAGGGGTGGATTACCTATTTTCAAACAAAAAAAGACCCATCGTTCGATGAGTCCCTTTTGGTGGAGCTGCCGGGTACCGCCCCCGGGTCCGCTAGTTTATCTTTGTTAGCCGTCTACAGGTATAGTCTACTTAATTGGTCTTAGCATCGTGGCTGTAAGTAGACCAAATACTACGATGAGCAGACTCTTAGTCTTAGTACCTACTAGGAGTCACTAGCAAGTAAGCAACCAGATGATATAACACTGGCGTAATCTATCTGGTATTGATTACGAAGTGCTAGCAGTTATTAGGCTGCTAGGGCGAAAGCTGGTTCACGAGCAACGAGGGCGTTGAAGCCTTCGCTGATTGAAGCCAAGCGATCTGATAGAGAAGATTTTACATCTAGTCTGGTTTACCCTATAACGCTGAGTAAGCGACCTGCGGGATCTAACTGATAAAGTCCAACGTCGAGCTTAAAATTCAGCCCCGTTCGGTTATTATACCACTTTTAAGCCGCTTATGTCTAGTGCGCTCCGCCGGCCGCTTCGGCGGCCAGTTCGGCCGGTGATTCGTGCAGAATGTGATTGGATGGCTTGTAGAAGACGGCAAAAATGACGCCGGCGGCCATAACGGTGATAGCGCCAACAATGACCGGCATGTTCATGCCCATAGTAGCCACGTAACCACTGATGATAGCTGGGATGGCCTGGGCCAAAGCCATAACGCTGGCATCAATGCCCAGTATCTCGCCCTGCATTTCGGGTCCGGCCGACAAGCTAACCAGCGCCGAAATGTTGGCCATAGTGACTCCCACGAACACAGCAATTAACGGTGATATCAGTAGTAACTGAGAGGTGTTACTCGGCCACAGTTGCGCAAACAAGGCCAATCCCATTCCAAAGAATGTCACCCGCAGCACCTGGTAGTTCTTGAAGCGCTTGGCCAGAATTGGCGTGATTACCCCCTGGGTCACGGCAATCCAAATACCAATGTAGGCAAAAAAGTCACCAACATTGGCCTGGGTAAAGTTCAGCTTCTGTATAAGCAAGATCTGGAAGAAGGTCGTAAAGAAAGTAAAGCCGGCTTGATACAAGAACTCGGCCGTAAAGACAATCCGTAGACCGGGCGCCGAAGCGGCTTTACGGATGTTGGTAAGCGACTGATTCCAAACCATCTTCAGTTTCTTGTTAATATGCTGGTGAGTTTCGGGCAGAATCGCCAAAACCAAAATAGTATTAATGGCTGCCAGAATGGCTGTAAACCAGAATGGGGTGGCAGCGTTGAACCAGCTAGGTGTGGTGAATAGCCCAAAGAAATTAACATTTGGCGACGCCAAGCGGGCCCCTAAGTATGGACCCATCACAAAACCAATTCCAAAAGCTGCACCGATTAACCCAAAGTTTTTGGTACGATCTTCGGGTTTGGTAACATCGGCGATAACCGCCCTAGCGACACTAATGTTACCGCCCGTCACACCATCAAAGGCCCGCGATATAAATAACAGCGGGATGTTTTTGGTAATAATACCAATAGCAAACAGCACATAGCCAAAACCGGTACCAGCCAGACTCAAGCTTAGTATCCTTTTACGCCCATAGCGATCTGATAGCTGTCCCAGAATTGGCGTCGCTACAAACTGCATCAATGGGTATATACCAGTTAACCAACCCAAAGCTATGAGCGACTCGTTGTAGCTAAAGCCGGCTGGTATAAAGATCTTAAAGACCATCTGTGGTAGGACCGGGATTAATATGCCAACACCCAAGACGTCCAAGAAAACGGTAAAGATAACAATTGGTAGTGCTTTGCGGGTAAGATTATTTGATGAGGCCATATCTATTCCTGTTTACTCGTTTATAAATTTCTGACACATTTCGGCGCCTTTGTCATGACAAATATAGTCGTGCAAACCGCCCAGTAAGACAACCAGTTGCTCGGTGTCTTTTTCGGACATGTGCTCGAACATCGGCTGATAGTAATTGGTCAGTATCCGCAGAGCCTCCTCGGTGTAGCGAACTCCTTTAGGTGTCAGCGTCGTGATGTGCTCACGACGGTTTTTAGGACTGACGGTAGTTTGCAACAGGCCCTTGTCGTGCAGGAGCTTAATCTGGCGGCTAATACTGGCCTCGGTTTGATTGAGGGCATTGGCGATTTGCTTTTGTTGAATATGCGGCATCTTCTGCAGCACCATCATCAGCTTGTACTGCGAGAACCCGATGCCAAGTTGTTCCTGTAAAACCTGATCGTTGGTGCGACCAAGAGAGAAGGCGAGGTGTTGAATTAAAAAGCCGATTTTGTTGCGTGACTGCATATTTATTAGACCCTTACGAACAGCCTACCAAGCGATACTTAACAAGTCAAGTATTAAGGGTAGGGGAGTGTTGCTGAACAGCCAAGGTCAGCTGGTGCCACTCGGCCAAGGTCAGTTCCTGCGGTCGTTTTGATGGATCTAAACCGGCTGCAGCTAGTATTTGAGTAACGGCTGGCTTATCCAGCCTTAGCCCCCCGCTCAAGGAGTTAAGCAAGGTTTTGCGACGAGCCGAAAACCCTGCCCTCACCACTGTTAGAATGGCCTGAAGGGAAGTGGTTGGGAAAAGCGCTTCTTCCCTTTTTTGCAGAACCAGCACCTGCGAGTCAACTTTGGGTGGCGGACTGAACAGCAAGGCCGGCACCTTAACGCCCAAGCGTGGCTGGTAATAAAGCTGCACACTTACGCTCAAAAGCGACATCTGGCCCGGCTTAGCCGCAACTCGTTCAGCAACTTCTTTTTGAATGAGCAGAATAATCGTAGCCGGCGGATTGGCCGACTCACTTAGGACGCGCAATAAGTTGCTAGTTAGGTAGTATGGAATATTAGCCACCACCTTGTAACCCGGTGCTAAGCTGGTTAGATCGAACTTTAGAATATCCTGGTGGACAACCTGAAGATTGTCGGCTGCCACGGTTTGAGCTAGGCTTTTGGCAAAACGTTCATCAAACTCTACCGCCACCACTTCTCTGGCCTGTTTGACCAAGTATTTTGTTAGCGCTCCAGGACCGGGGCCAATCTCTAGCACCACATCACTTGGCTGTAAGTCGGCCTCATCAACAATCGCTTCCAATGTTGCGGGGTCATTAAGCCAGTGTTGGCCAAGTGATTTCTTGGCGTACGGTTGATCGGTCATAAAGTTATTCTAACAGGTGTTTAGGCGGTTGGTCGGATTGTTCCGTAAACGCCACTAAAGGTCATCAGACGGCTTTCGATTACCTTACCCTCGGGCGCATTGGCGTGAATATAATAGGCGCCGCTCCGAAATACTTGGGTTACCACGCCAATATGTCCGGGCACGACGTAAGTCATGTCATCAACAGTGTGTTTGCGACGCATTACCAGCAAAGAGCCGCGCTCAACTGGAGCTGGCTCGAAAGCTGTTGCCTCTACCTGGGAGTCCCCCCACATATCGCGAACATGCCGTAAGTCTAGCGGCCAGTCCTCTACCCTCTTGCCTAACACGTCACTAACGGCTCTAATTATCAGACCAGAGCAATCAAAGTTTTCTGGGCCAAAACCATCATCCAGGCAACGTGGGCTGGCCTGCTCCAGGCAGTTGCCGGCGAATTCGTAATGGTGCACGGCGGGTTGCCCCATATAAGAACGGGTGGCAGCGATAAGCTCAGCACCAAATGTATCAGCAATTTCGGCCACGACTATACTCCTTTGACAAAGAGTATAGCATATGTTCTACCACCAGTGATTAATCAACCAGAAGTTGTAAGCACCCTGCCAGCTACCGTAGCGACCATTAGCATAGCCACTAAAGAAGCCGACCTGACAGACGGCATCAGATTGCCAGTTAGGGCAGGCGTTGACCAGTTTTTGACCGGGGCAGGCCTGGCCTAAGCCCAAACAACCGCTACCATTACGAGCGGCCAAGTTCCAACCGGATTCGCGAGCAATAATAAAGTCGGCGGCACTCTGCTGCGAGGCTGGCACGCCGGCAGCCGATAGGATAGCTGACTTGTCACCACCAATCCTGGTGTTAACAATCTTGGTACCCTTAGCAATCACCCGTGGCACAGCTTCGACCGATACTACCTCTTGGATGGCCTTACGACCAACTTCTTTACCGTTCTCTAGTTGTAGCTCAAAGGTAGTCAACTTCTTACCGGGGCTGCCCTCTTTTTGAACAACTGTGGTGCCAGCTGCCACGTTAGGGTCACTAATAGTTTGAACTGGCGCCGGTATAACCACTTCTTCGGTGACAATTTGCTTACCAACCGTCACTACAAAGACCTGCATATTCGAAGTAACTGGAGTAGCTAGAGCTGGCGTAACGGTATCGGTGGGCTGAGGCTTAATCCCCTTCTCGGCCAAAACCTCGGCCACAGTTGTGGCGTGCGTTCGGGCCACGATTGGCGTGCCGTACAAGTTGATATTGACGACTTCGGCGCGATTAACTACCAGCTTCTGGCTAATGACGCCTTCTTGCAAAAGGTTCTCGGGTTGAGCTACCTCAACCTTATCTTCGGGTGCTAGCGTTATGCCAACCTGCTTAGCAATCGCCTCCGGTGTTTGCTGGGCAGTATAGGCCGTAATAGACGTTTTCTTACCAGTAGCATCGCTATCAACGATTGTTACCGGGTACGCCCGGTAAACATTGACGCTAAAGTTATCATCGGTAATGGCGGCATCTCGGGCCGGCTCAACCACATCATTTTCACCAAGTGTTATTTTGGCACGAGCCAGTAAGTCGTCAACGGTAGTGGCACGGCTGGGGAGAATCTGCTCTTGACCGTCGACATACAAATGAACAATGTGACTATCACTCGGGCCAATGCTCGTACCGCCCAGCATTACAAATGTAGCTAGGCTTATTACAAACAGACCCAGAAAAGTCATAACTGGCACAACAAACGGGTGGTTCTTTAACCGATGTAGCCGCTTTTGCTGGGGTTGAGTTTTGGAAGTAGAAGGTTTCTTCTTCATAATTGTAGCTATTGGTTAGGGCTGTGATTAAACTGTTACTGACGCCACACAAACCTCAAAAATAGCCCTATAATTATAGCAAATATTAGTGTTGCAACCAAGTATCAAGGCAGTCGTTGGTGTCTGGTGTCACCGAATATTCACTTACTTTGGTCGGCTTGACCCACTGGGATTCAGAAATTTCGATAGCCTGACGCTTAACCACCGGCTTGGCGGCTAGCTCAACAACGTAGGCATGAAAATTAAACGATAGCCCATGGCTACTGGATCGGCCTGAATAGAGTGGCTGGAGCTGCTCTGCCGAAACTTCTATGCCGGTTTCTTCACGTAATTCTCTTTGGGCTGCTTGGGCGGGCGGCTCACCCCTATGGACACCGCCACCCGGCAACTGCCAACGACCAGTTCCTAGCCAGCCACGCAGCAACAAAATCTCACCATCGACAATCACGAGTACGCGGGTACGCCAGCCAAATCGTAGATATACCCACAGCAAGGGATAGGCGAGCCAGAATCCTAGCTTACCGGCTAATCTCCACATCTATTCGACCTTCTCGAGCGGGGCGAAAGAAATATTGAGTTTCTTAGTCCCCTTACCGCGGAAATAAATCGTGGCGTTGTCGCCGTCCAATTCCAAAACAGTGCCAACACCAAATAGTTTGTGCTTCACATTGTCGCCTTCGTTTAATTCCGGTACATAGTGAGGCTCATCGTTGACAGGCTGATACTGCGTATCACTCGTGCCAAACGAGGGGCTGGTTTGGACCTGGCCATCAATCTCACTCAGGAATCGGCTCGGTGGATTGTGTTGGGTACCACCGTACAGCATACGACCGCTGGCATAGATCATAAATAGTTCTTCCCTGGCCCGGGTCATGCCAACGTAACAAAGCCGACGTTCTTCTTCCATTTCGGACTGATCATATAAAGCCCTCGAGTGAGGGAAGATAGTTTCTTCCAAGCCGGTCATAAACACCACTGGGAATTCCAAACCCTTGGCAGCATGCAAGGTCATCAGCGTCACGGCATTGCCATTACTCTCCCAGCTATCAAGATCGCTAATCAGCGAGACTTCCTCTAAAAAGCCAGCCAGACCAACTTCTTGGTAAGACTGGGCAACACTGATAAGTTCTTGAACGTTCTCTTTGCGCGACTCACCCTGGGGCGTGCCATCATCCAGAAAACGTAGATAGTCGAGTCGACGGATTAATGAATCGAGCAAGGCCGGTAGCGGCGTATCTTCCATGACGTTGCGTGATACTTGAATAATGTCGGCTAGTTCGGCCAAGCCTTGGCGGGCTTTGGCAGTTAGATTATTGCAGGTTGTTACCATTTGCAAGGCATCATCCAAACCAAGACCGGCCTGGGTTTGCCATTCTAAAAAGTTCTGCATCGACTTGGCGCCAATGCCGCGCGTTGGCACGTTAACAATTCGCTCAAAGCTGGCCCGATCTTCTGGCTGATAGATTAGACGCAAGTAGGCCACGATGTCTTTGATTTCTTTACGGTCGTAAAAGCGTTGGCCACCAACAATCCGGTAGGGAATACCGTAATGGATAAAGGTTTCTTCTATAGAACGACTTTGGGCATTGGTGCGATACAAAACGGCAAAATCGCGGTAATTGCGTAACTTCATGTCGACGGTGGTGCGAATGCGTCGAACAATCGCTTCGCCCTCGGCCCGCTCACTACCGACCGGCACCACTTGCACGGGTGACCCGTCGTTGGCATCGGTCCACAACTTCTTGTCGGAACGCTGCTGGTTCTGCGAAATAACAGCGTGAGCGGCCTCCAGAATATGTTTGGTACTACGATAGTTCTGCTCTAGCTTGATAACCGTACATTTGGGGTAGTCTTTTTCAAAGTTGAGAATGTTGCGGAAATCGGCGCCGCGCCAAGAGTAAATGCTCTGCCAGTCGTCACCTACTACGGCCACGTTTTTGTCTTGATTAGTCAGCAGCTTAACTAGCTTGTACTGAGCAGCGTTGGTATCTTGGTACTCGTCGATCATGACGTACTTGAATTGCTGCTGCCACTTTTGACGAACATCCGCCTGGCTTTCCATGAGGTGCACGGTACGACTAATTAAGTCATCGAAATCTAGTGCGCGAGCGTTGTGGAGTTCTTTTTGATAGAGAGGATAAACCTGTGCCGCCACCTGCTGGGCTGGACTCATAGCCGTACCGGCATAGACTTGCGGTGAGATAAGCTCGTTCTTGGCGCTGCTAATTAGGCCGCCAATGACGCGAGCCGGAAAGGTTTTTTCGTCGATATGAAGCTGTTTGGTAATTCGTTTAACGGTCGACTGGCGGTCGGACTCGTCGAAAATAATAAAGTTTCGCGGCACCCCAATGGCTTCGCCGTCTTGACGTAGCAGACGCACACAAATGCTGTGGAAGGTACCCATGAACGGCATAAAGCCCCGGTCATCGGCGCGGGCGCCAAGTAAGTCGGCCACCCGTTCGCGCATTTCGCCGGCCGCCTTATTGGTAAATGTTACCGACAGAATATTAAACGGCGTAGCCTTTTTAGTGGCGATGATATAGGCAATCCGGTGAGTCAGGGTTTTGGTCTTACCACTGCCAGCGCCGGCCAAGATTAATAAAGGCCCTTCGGTTGCTTGAACGGCCTTTTGTTGCTCTTGATTGAGCCCTACCAGTACATCTTCTGACACCATCATATTCTAACCTAAGCAAAGCGCTTTGTCTGTGGTAAAAAGTGCTTAGTCGGCCTTGCGGTGCAGACGGTAGGCGGTATCGATAATGCCAGAGAATTTGTGGTAGTTAATACTGGCACCGCCAACTAGTACGCCATCACAACCGGGGATAGCCAGATAACCGCCGACAATCTGGTCGTCCACGCTACCTCCATACAAAATGCGCACATTCTTGGCCGCCTTGGGACCATATAGTTGTTTAACTTGGTCACGAATGTAATCCATAGCCTGCTGGGCTTCATCAGGCTTGGCCAAAATACCCTGGAAGGTACTGATAGCCCAAACCGGCTCGTAGGCAATCACCATGTCTTGAACCTCTTTAGCTGTTAGGTCGGCCAAGGCAGTCGTTACTTGGTCGTGTAGTACTTTTCTGGTTTCACCATTCTTACGCTCTTCTTTGGTTTCACCCACGCAAAGAATTGGTGTGATTTCGTTGCGGACGGCGGCGGCAACTTTGGCACGAACCGTTTTAAGATCTTCATGGAAGTAAATACGCCGCTCTGAGTGACCAATAATCACATAATGAACCAGGTCGCGTAGCATCGTAAAGGAAACTTCGCCAGTAAAAGCACCTTCGTCGGTGGCATAGGCGTTCTGGGCGGCTAGGCGGAACTTACGACGGTCAAGCCGCACTGATAGTGGCTGTAAGACCAACATACTAGGTGCCAGAACGACTTCTATGTCGCTACTGATGCGAATTCGCTCCTGAAGACGATGTAACAGTAAACTGGCCTGACTGACGTTCAGGTGCATTTTCCAGTTTCCGACAATTAGTGTTCGATCGCTCATAGTTGTTATGCTTAAATTGTACCCTATTTCGCCTTCTTTAGGCGTGATTTATTCTTGAGGGCTTCGACACCGGGAAGTTTTTTGCCACTCATCAGCTCTAAACTAGCCCCGCCGCCAGTTGAGACATGATTAAAGCTATCTGTTAAGCCCCGACCTTCTACATAAGAAACGGTGTCACCACCACCCACAATACTGAATGGTCGGTGGCCATATTGACCGAGCATAGACTCGACAATTAGTTCGGTGCAATGCGCAAACGGACCAACCGGTCCCAGACCACCCAAGGGGCTAACCTCAGTTACACCCATGGCACCATTCCAAATTACGGTTTCTGCCAACTGCATACCGCCGGCAATAAAGGCGCCCGAAAACGGGCCAATGTCGTAAAGCAATTCGTTGCTCTTAATTTTGCTGGCCTCACGCGGCGGTCGCTTGGGATAATTCTCTATATCGGCAATCATGTGAGTATCCCAGTCAACAATCCGGGTCTTGGCTTTCGGGTCTAAAGAAGTTGCCACCACACCATCTTGAGGTAGGTAAAATACAAAGCGCTGTTTGGCGGCTTTTTGACGAGCCATCTCCATAATCTTTTTGGCTAAAGGAACATCTTCGGGCACCACGATGCTGCTACCAACATCGACACCTTTGGCCAACAAAAAGGTATTAGCCATAGCCCCACCCACTACCAAGAAGTCGGCAATGGCAATGAAGCGTTCCAAAAACTCAATTTTGTCGGCTATCTTAACACCGCCAACAATGGCCATCAGCGGTCGCTTGGGATTAGATATGGCAGCCTCTAAGGTGACCACCTCTTTTTCGAGCAGCAATCCGCTAACACTCGGCAGGTAGTGCGTGACCCCTTCGGTGGAAGCATGCGCCCGGTGAACCACCCCAAAACCATCCTGTACAAAAACGTCACCTAGCCGTGCCAGGGCTTCCGAAAAGTGCTTATCATTGGCCTCTTCTTCGGGATGAAAACGCAAGTTTTCGAGCATCAGAACTTCTTTGGGCTTCATTTGCTGGACAGCTTTTTCGGCAACCGGCCCAATGCACTCGTCAACAAAAGTGACCGGCTGCCCAAGTAGCTTCTGTAGATGCTTGGCTACGGGCTTTAGACTCAAGTGCTTGTCGTACTTGTCTTTGGGCCGTCCCATGTGGGAAATAATCACGACTTTGCAGCCCTGCTTAAGCAAGTACTGGATGGTCGGTATAGACTGGACTAAGCGGTAGTCACCAGCTATCTGGCCATCGCCACGAATCGGCACATTATAATCAGCCCGCAGCAGTACGGTTTTGCCCTTCAGTTTAGCGTCGCGAATTGTCTGCTTATTAAAACTCATCCCACCCCTACCCTTTACAGGACCCGAACTTTAATAGTGTCGGTCGTTCCAACCACACCCGGATGCTTACCAGAGGCAGTAACGATAATATTGCCTTTGGCCAATACTTTGTTCTGCAAAAGCCAATTGGTTAACTTGGTGGCGGCTAATGGGTCGACTGGGCGAACATAGGCCTTGGTACCAAACACGATCGCCAACTGCTGGGCAACGCGCTTGTCGGGCGTAACGGCAATTAGAGGCATGACTGGGCGGCGACTAACTATTTGCAAGGCGGTATTACCGGTTTGAGTTTCGGCCACAATCGCCGTAGCTGGTAGGCTTTCGGCCAAACCAATAATGGCCTTGCTGACGGCGCTTTGCAGCGACTTGTGCGGATGGTCCGGAAACTGAACGGTTAACGGGTTATTTTGTTCGGTATAAGTTGTAACGCGCTTCATGACACTAACGGCTTCGATGGGGTATTGGCCATTAGCAGTCTCGTCGCTGAGCATTACACAGTCGGCTCCCAGGATGACGGCCGTAGCCACATCTGACACTTCGGCGCGAGTTGGTTCGGGTGTTTCGGTCATACTGGCCAACATCTGGGTAGCCACGATGGTTGGCTTGGCTTGGGCTAGACCTAAACCAATAATGCGACGCTGGACAATTGGCACGGCTTCGGCAGCGGTTTCGATGGCTAAGTCACCACGTGCCACCATCACCGAGTCAGTGGCTTCAATAATTTCTTCGAGGTTATCGATCGAGGCTTTGGTCTCGATTTTAGCAATTATCCGGGCGGTACTACCAAGTGATTTAAGACGCTTGCGTAATTGTTCAATGTCAGCGGCGGTTTGCACAAAGCTCAGGGCTACATAATCGATGTCGCGCTCGGAACCAAAGGCAATGTCTTTCTTGTCTTTAGCGGTAATGATGTCACCGGCAAAATCGGTATCGGGCAAGTTGATGCCCTTACGCTGAATTAGGATACCGGCATTTTTGGCCTCGGCATGGACTACCCCATCTTTAACACTAGTTACGATGGTACGAATTTTGCCATCATACAAAAACAGGCGTTCGCCACGCTTCACCTTTTTGCTCAGGTCATACTGGGTAGGTATAACCCCCGACCGTTCGATGTCAGCCTGGTAACCAAACTGCAAAGACTGACCCTTCTGAACATTAATAATCCCTTCAAAGTCTCCGAGGCGAATTTTAGGTCCCTGCAAATCTTGAATGATGGCCACCGGTTTACCGTAGGCCTTAGAGGCTTTACGGATCCAGGCAATCTGTTCATCGCGTTCTTCGTAGTTACCATGACTAAAGTTCAGGCGCAGGCCGTTTACACCAGCGGCAATTAACTCGGCAATAGCATCGTAGCTATTGGTAGCCGGGCCAACTGTGGCAATTATTTTGGTGCGCTTAAATTTAGAAAGCGGCACCCGCGGTGTCTGATTAGTTACATCCATTACATTAATTTTACTTGCTTATGGTTACAAAGCCAACTTTGTTATAATAAATGTAAAGTAACAAAATCAAACACCACACTATGCCCAAAAACATTTTCCAAAAAAGCGCCGAAGCGCCTACCAAAATCCTCGACAAAAGCATCGAGCTCGGTCAGCAGCTTGGCCAAAAAATAAACCCGGTTTCGTACGCCGATATTATGTTCCGCAAAGACAAGCGGACACGCTTGTTCCTAGATTCATCACCCGAAAAGCGTATCGAGATTATTCGCTCCGTTACCATACCTGTTAAGCGTGATATTTTAGCCAAGATTCCTGAAGAAGAAGTCGTTAAGCTAATCGAAGGCTTAGACCCCGACGAAGCCACCGACATCCTGCAGCTAATGACAAAACGCAAACGCGAAAAGGTTTTGCTGCTATTAAGCCAGGATTTAAAGGATTCGTTATCTACCCTACTAGAGTTCGATGCCGAAACTGCAGCCGGCTTGATGACCCTGGACTACATCCAGGTCAATGACACCGAAACCGTGTCTGATGTCGCCCATCACTTTAGGCAACACGAAACCCGCACCGGCCGACCACCGGTGATTTTAGTTTTTAAAGACGGTAAATTGTGTGGCTTCTTGCCCGGACATGAGCTTGGCTTAGCCGCCAAAAGCGAACTGATTAGTAAATATGTTAAGCGCATCCCTAGTATTTCGTACGCCGCCACCCACAAAGATGTGGAACGAGCTTTTCGAGCTCACCCGCATGCCAAAATCGCCGTATTAAACGACTCAGGCAACGTAGTCGGTATTATCTACTCCGACGACATGCTGCAATTACTGGAAGACCGCCAAGCCTCGTCTTTGTATAACTTTGCTGGTATTAGCCAAGAAGAAAGCGTAACCGACTCCGCCAAAATGAAGATCAAGAACCGCTATCGCTGGTTAATTATTAACTTAGGGACGGCCTTTCTGGCGGCCTTTACGGTAGGCATGTTCGAAGACACGCTTAACAAGTACGTGTTGCTGGCCGTCTACATGCCAATTGTCGCCGGCATGGGTGGTAATGCCGCCACCCAGACTCTGGCCGTTCAGGTGCGTGGTATATCTTTAAAGCAAATTGAACTCAAAACCGTCTGGAAGACACTACGCAACGAACTGGGAGCCGGCCTGGTTAACGGTTTGATTAACGGTGTACTGGTAGCCGCCGTGGTAATTCTAGTCAACCATGACTACAAGATCGCCGCCATCTTGGGTATTGCCATGGTAATTAACCTACTGGTGGCATCATTCTTTGGAACCATCGTACCGCTTATCATGGCCAAACTGGGCAAAGACCCGGCTGCTTCAGCTACCATCTTTATTACCACCGCTACTGACGTTCTGGGCTTTATGGCCTTCCTGGGGCTAGCCACTATCGTTCTGGGCTAGGTATCAGGTTCTTCATAGCCACCGATATCCATGTAGCCGGCTGGCCACGGACCAAAGGCATACTGCATGGCCCTTCCTGAAGCCATGATCATTGCCAAACCAATTTTCCTAAATCGCTCACGCCGATCGGCAATATTCATAACTCTTTGATGCTCCTGGGCGGCCAGAGCTTCTTCTTGTCTTATTCGTTCTAACTCGCCTTCGCCAGCCGTTGCTAAGTAGACTTCGGCTTGGAGCACCAATAAGCGGGCCTGTTCTTCGACAGTCATATCGTAAGCTTCGGGATGCTCGTTGGGGTTTGGACTAGTCATGATTGGACGCATTGTAAGCAAACAAAAAGCCCAAGACAAGCTTAGGCGTTTTGTTTGGTGACCTCAAGGGGAATCGAACCCCTATTGCCGGGATGAAAACCCGGTGTCCTAACCGTTAGACGATGAGGCCTTGGCGCAGACATAAATGATTTGTGCGTGCATGAATCATTTATTGTCGAGCACAAGGGTGTATATGCCGGAGGCATATGAGGCCACATGCGCAGTTGCTGCAACCGCAAAATTGTACCATAACAGAGGCCAAAAAGAAACCCCCTGGTTAGAGGGGGCTTCTTGTTTTGGAACCGAGAGTGAGCGGTCAGTCATTGCTCATTTCTGTGGTTAGCTTAGCATAAAAGTTATGTTTTGGCTAGCCACTTGTCCACAGGCGATTACTGACGGCTGAGACGTCGGGCCATGAACACTCGGTAAGCCATCGCACCGGCAACTGTAGCGGCTGCAAAGACAGCGGCTACACTACCTGCACCAGTAGCTGGCAAGGTAGTTACGGTTGCTGGAGTTGTTGGCGGAGGCGTAACCACTGTTGGTGGCACACCAGGCTTGAATGTAACTTGCTTGGTACAAGCGGTTGCGGTCTTCCATTCGGTTCGACCATCAGCATAGCGAACCTGGACCTTAGTAAAGATGGTGTATGTACCGTCCTTGGCATAGGTGTGAGTATCGGTTTGCTTGTTCGACTTGGTGCCGTCACCAAAGTCAATTTCGTAACCAACAATAGTTGCATTGTTAGTTTGGCCAGTTACAGTAACGGTAACCTTGCGATTATCGGCTGTGGTTAGGTCGGCAACTTTACATGAACCTTCCGACACAACTGGTGGAGGAGTTACCTTCTTTACCTGAACATCAAGCGTTACGTAAACGCGTTGGTCCCAACAGCCCCAAACGTTACCATCTGGAGTCATGGTACCAATTGGTGCGCCGGTGGTAACAATGCTGTCGCTGACAGCTTGAGTACCGCTTAACTTACTGTACTGCTTAGCAGTGCCAGCTACGTAGCTCATTGTTACCTGCGAACCGTTTGTACAGTTAATGCGCATGTCGTCGGCTACTGTACCGGCGTTACTGGCACTAATGGTAGCGTTAGGAACAAAGTTTGTACCTGTTCCGGTTACGCCACCAACCTTAACGCGGACGTCACGAGCCACACTTGGGCCGCTACCGCCATTGTTTAGGTCTTGCGATGCACCGTTGTGCACGTAAACACGCAACGTAAAGCGAGTACCGTCTTGGCAGGCGGTGTCGACTACGTTCTTTGAGTCACCAGTGTCACCGGCGACCTTGCCGCGTAAGAAGTCACTTTCGTCACCGTTGTACGGTGTGCCAGTGAAAACGTTAAAGGCAGGGTAAGGTGCTGGTGGAGTATTCTCGCCAGTGTAAGGAATGCTCAAAGCATTAACCTTCATCGGCGCCAAGATCATACCAACCATGAGCAGACTAGCTGCTACGGTGCTGATTTTCTTTGATAGTTGAGTAAATATATTCATAGTCTTATTCCTTTATGCGCCTTAGTTAGGAGCGTCTGGGTCCACTGGCTCTTCGCCCTTAGGTTTAGTTGTCGGAGGAGTGGTTGGTGGTGGAGTGGTTACCGGAGGAGTGGTTACTGGAGGTTTAGTTGTTGGAGGCTTCTCAGTACTTGGAGGAGCTGTGTTAGGGGTTGTCTGAGGAGGAGTTGATTCTTCTGGACCGCCCGATGGGGTTGTACCAGTCGTACCACAGCCGCCGCCACATTGACCGCCAGGGCCGCCGCCTTGGCCACCAGCACCTTGACCGGTACCGTTGCCAGACTTGTTGCTACCACTACCACACGAGCCATTACAGCCCTTTTCTAAACCATTGTGTTGCTCTTCTTCATCGCCACCACCTTCACCTTCGGTATCACCAGAACCACCGCCGGTGTTACCTTCTTGGTCTTGAGCTTCTGGTTCAGGCTGTTGTTCGTTTAAGCCAATATTTTCGAGGAGATAAATTTGGCCGGTTTCTTTGTCAAAGACGAAAATCTGATTAGTGATATCGCCGTTGTCACCAACATTGCGGATAATGAAGACTGTTTCCTTAGCAAAGTTGACGTCGGTTGGGGCCACTTCTGCCCTTACGATTTCGCCATCTTGAACACCAACTACCTTTAGGTAGGTACCCTTGACTTCTTCTGTATTAAGAGCGGCTGCAACACGTATATAGGCCGAGAGCTTGTCGGCGTCTTCTAGAGCGTCAGCTGGGTTGTCAACGTAGTGTTGAGCCTGCTCGTCGACACTTGCAAAGACATCAAAGCCACGAGCTTCGGCAGCGCCTTGGCCGTTTAAGCTCAATACTGAAGTCTTGATAACTGCCAGCGTAATTGCCGAGTTACAAGCCACGCCTTCGCCGCCAAACAAATATTCGTTTAATGATGGAGTGTCTTTAAGAGTTTCGGCTGGCTCGCGGTGTAAGTCACCAGGAGTCTGCACATTTAACGAAGCTTCGTAAGCACCATTAGTGAAAGCTTCGCCATCACAGGCTTCAAAGTCGCTATTTTGTGCCAAAGCTACGTCGGGTAGCGAACTAGCTGATTCGCTTTCGCCGCCAGTCATAATATTGGCTGCCACAACGCTACCGCTAGCAAACACAGCTAAACCAGCAAATCCTGCCAGGCCTTTTTTTACACGACCGCTCGTCAAAACGGCCGAAGCCTGACGTTCGGGAGCGCTGTACAATGGTGCGCCTACTGGCTCAGCTGAAAGGGGTAGATGAGCATATTCAGCAGTTGGTGGAGCTGCTGGCATACCCTGATCCCAATTGATCTCATTAATCTCACTCATACCTTATCTCCTCAGATAATTTTTACCATCACAATTTACCATAAAAACTATTAGATGTCAATATCCTATAGCATATTGGAGCAAAAGCACAAGCGTTTTAGTGCTACTTAACGAGGAGTTTGGCCTTGGGGAAGCTGAAGCCAAAGGTGCTACCCTTGTTTTCTTCACTATGGAAGATGATGGCACCACCCTGGGCAACCACCACTTTTTGAGCCATAAACAAGCCCAACCCAGTACCATCAGGGCGAGCCTTCTTGGCATTGCCAGCCCGATAGAACTTATTAAACAAGTGATGCTGCTCGGCTTTGGGCACGCCGATTCCATTATCTACCACTGTTAACTCAACACTTTCTGGCTTGTCCTCTAAATTCACAGTAATCGTACCACCACTCGGCGTGTAGTAAATGGCATTGTCAGTAAAGTTCATGATCACCTGGCGAATCTTGGTTTCGTCGAGGTTAAGTGATGGGAATGCTTTCGGCTGTTTGTACTCGAGCTTAAGCCCACGGCCCTTGGCTGTTTCTTTGAGTTGTTCCATTTCGCTCTCCACAACCTCGGCCAAGTTGGTTGGTTTGGCTTCAATCACAAACTTACCCGTTTTAAGGCGCGACACGTTTAGCAAGTCGGCAATTAGGTAGACCATGCGCTGAGAGCTAATAAAGGCTTGGTCGAGCAGCTTTTGCTGCTGACTGGACACCTTACCGGCGTCGCCGTCTAGCACCATGCTAACGTACCCCTTAACAGATGTCAGCGGCGTGCGCAACTGGTGCGAAGCCATACTGATGAAGTCGTCTTTAGTTTCATCCAGCTGACGCAACTTCTCGTTAGTCTTGCGCAATTTTCTGGTAGCGTCGTCGACTTTTTCCTGCAGGGTAAGGTTAAAGTTCTGAATTTCTTCGAAGCGCATAGCGTTCTGGGTGGCGATGACTAGTTCGTTGACCACAATATCAACCATCCGAACATCCTGCTTGTTATAGAGGTTACCGCTACGCTTTACGCCTAGTAAGAGATAACCAACATTATGGCTTGCCGAGCTGCTAGTGTTAACCATTTTGGCGACTATGGCTACGTTATTGCTTGAAAGTAGCCGCTGGAATTCTTGCTCGCCCTCTAAGTTATCAGATACCACAATACGCTTACGTCGCTTTGCCATATGGCGCTTTATTGATTCAATATCGGCTTTACTGATTTCTAGCTTAGTGTCCGTGGAGATCCTTCTTTCACCAGACTCGACACCTTCGACTACAAACAGACAGAAAGCTGCTTTCAAATTACTCTCGATTACCTTGCCAGAGTTATTGAGCAACAGTTCCAGATCAATAGTTGATACGAGAATTTTATTCAGTTGGTCCAGAAAGGCCTGCGGGTCGTAGGCATCACGATAAAATATTGATCGCGTAATTCTGTCAAAGAATGACTTAACACTTTGGAATGACAAGGCTATTACTACCGCGATTACGATATAAAGGACCTGCTGAACAATACTCAACGAACCGGTACCAAGGATTCGCGATAGGAACCCGAAGGCTACCAGCACGAAGATGGTGCTAATTGTCAGCAAGGTTAGTACGTAGGCGATCGATCGTGCCACAACTAAGCGAACATCAAATAAACCGTGCTTGATCATTGCGTAAGCAGTGATTGCAATGAATGGCACAGTAAAGATTGGGCCATAACTACTACTCGACCAGTCCTGAGATATGAGCGGCAAAATAACGTTAGAGCCAATCGCAAAAACGCTGTAAACTATGATGCCAATTAGGAAGAGTCTAATTTGGTTACGTTCGACAGTAGTCCCTTGCTTGAACTGCCGAGTATAATTGCGAATGACTAAACTCAATGTTAGTAACAAATAAACGATAAAGACCGGATAAAGAGCACCTGTAGTCAGCTCAGCCCTTGAACCTGTGTTAACCACACTAGCAACAAAGTAGGGCGACAGACACAGGCAAAACGTTGTAAAGCTAAATATGTAAACAGCGTACAGTCGGCGTTTAGAAACCTTGATAGAACGTGGGAATATATAAGAAAGTGCCAGCAGGCTAGCACCAATACAAACCCCAAACGCCAAGGTAAGACGCGTAAACACTAAGCTATGCGACACCACGTGATCAGCTAGATAGTTAAAGGTTGTCCAGGTAATGACACTTACGCCAAACAGCGCGAAAACGCGGTTAATTGTACTCTTGGGGCTACGAAATAGAACGAAAGCACTTAGCAAGAAGTTACAGGCCGCCGATACAACTAGTATCAGGACATCACTAGACATCCGATTGCGTGGCCTGCGATAAGGACTCGAGCAATGGGCTCAGACCAGATACGTCATCACTTAATAATTTTTCGACATCAATAATAACTGGTATTGTCAGTGAGCCCATATACATTTGCTCTGGACCCAGGGGTTGGACGGATTCCCCAAACGCTGATGAAAAGTTATCGAAGAAGTGCTGATCAAAACTGGCCAAAACAAAGCCTCTCTCGTCTCTACCCTGTTGATCGGCATATCTCTTGGTGTAAGACACGATACCAGCGTAGACACTAGCCGAAACACTATCTGGTGCAAACGGACCACTCCTAAAACCATCTTTAATTGCCATGGTGCCGACTTCGAAACCTTGGGTATCAAGATCAAATTTAGATAGTAATGCCCAGCCCTCCTCTGTTACGTTGAGCTTGCCGGCGCGGGCATCATTAATTGTCTTGAAGCCGTTTTCGTCGGGCGTTGTTAGTCGAGCGCTACCAATCGTTTGACCGTGACGCTTAACACCAATAAATACGCTAGCGTCTTCATAAGGAGCATATTCGGCGGTAAGCTCTTCAGCATTTTTTACGTAGCCCTTTTCAATAAATACATCAACCTCTACGCCTTGAGCGGCTAACCACTCAGCGCTTTGGTGGTCGGTAATTAATAGAATCTCATCATGCCCAGGTCCGATTTTGTCCTCTTGGGTTTCTGGGCGATCGACTGCTTCTAGTGCCATGGTGTTTGTTCCTTTGTTTATGTTTTAAATTATACGCTTATTTTTGATTTTCTAGGTAATAGGTCTTGGGTGGGCTAAAACCATTGAAGTTGCTGGCATATACCTTGGTATAGGCACCAGCCGAACCAATATAGAGCCTGTCACCCATTTTTAGGTTCGACGGTAGCTCATAGTCTAAACCAAGTGTGTCATAGGCATCACAGGTTGGGCCGGTTAGCACAAAGCTTTTAGAAAAAGCGGCCGCCTTTTTACCATAGTTAGTAAAGATTGGATAACGCCACGAGTCAATTTCTAGCGGTTCCAACAAGCCTTGGAAAACACCCATGTCAATAAACAACCAGTCGCTTGAACCACGGGTTTCGCGCCCAATTACAGAAGTTACAATGACGCTTGATGTAGCCGAGATAAAACGTCCCGGTTCAGCGACAATCTTAACATGGTCTGGAATGTGCTTGGTAATCGACTTATTAATAATGTCGGCGATTTGCTTAAGTGAGTTAATCCGTTCCGTGTAAGAGGCAGGGAAACCACCGCCGATATTAATAAAGCTAATGTCGATGCCAACGGCTGACAATTTCTTAATAATCTCACCACAAGTTTCGAAGGCCACTGCCCAAGAGTGCGGGTTTTCTGACTGCGACCCAACATGAAAGGCCAAACCGGTTGGTTTAAGACCCTTTTCGGCCGCCATATCCATATAGGCAACAGCGTGCAATGGGTCGACGCCAAACTTCTTAGAAAGCGGGAAGCGGCTACCATAGTCGGACACTTTAATACGCAGGTAAACTTCTGAACCAGGAGCGTAAGTCGATAACTTAGATATTTCATCCATGCTATCAAAGGCAAAGTGACGAACACCACCCTCGTAGGTTTTCTGTATGTGTTCCGGGATCTTTACCGGATTGCTGTACAGCATCCGTTCACTGGCAACACCTAAATTCTTTAGGTGCTTGTATTCACCTAATGAAGCGATGTCATAACCAGCCACGATCGGGTCAATAGTTTCGATAATACGCTCATCTGAATTACTCTTTATAGCGTAGTAAATACCGACTCTTGGTAGAGCTTCTGTAATAACTTTGGCGTTCTCGTGGACAATAGCCAAGTCAGTCACCATGAATGGTGTCTTGTGTGGCATGCCCTTTAGTCTGGTTATCCAAGCTTGTTGTTCTTTTTTTAGCACGTTCTTGCCTTTTTGTTTTACTAATTCTTGTAAATATACCATAACTTACTGCTCTTCAGGAACAGCCAACGTATCGTGATGCTTTTCGGCTAGCTCTTTCATCTTCTTGCGGTTATCAACATATTCACTAACCACGCTTGCACCGGCAAGGGCATACCAGAAACGCAAGTCGGTCACCACGTCACTGGCATATTTAGCTTGCCAGTAGTAACCATGCTTGGGCAACTCCATAAGAGCCTGCCCCACGCCTGCTACCACACCGGCCACAACTGCCGAAGCGTCGGTCGCTACCGACAAATTCAACTTGGTCTTTTGCCGACTTGTAAAACCATCAACCGAAGCCGTGGCCACAAAGGCGGTTGAACCAATTGCCGCGCCAGTTACACCTCTTTTACCGTGCTTGGAAATAAATGCACCTATGCGACTAGCCCTCTTTTGAATCTCTTCCGACTCAATAGCTTCGGTCATTATTTCTTCTTCGGCGGTTTTATTAGGTATATTTTTAGCATCGTCGTTCATACCAGGCAGCGAGTCACGGAATAGATCAACTACAACCGGGAACTCTTCTTTAAACTGTTTGGTAGCACCGGGTAGTTGATTCAAACCGCGGTTAAGAATTTCACCAGTTGCACCACTCCATGCAAAATAAGTTGCCGCGCCAACAATTGCAGCTTGAGTAGGAGACTGGGTCTCGGTTAGAACTTTGGTTGCAAGGTGAGGCACCAGAATAACCGAAAGGCGTGCCCTGTCGGCCGCTTGCGAAATAATCGTGGCTGCCAACAGCGATGCTGTCTTGACCTTGTGCTCACTTTGACTAACGTCTTCTATAACAGCAGCGCCAACGGCTCTAACCCTTGGAAGGCGTTGAGTCGAGTCTTCTGCAGCTTTTTCGACAGCAACTGGTAAAACTTCGCCAATAAACTCTTGTACAAGGGGGGTTTCAGAAATAACAGAGTCAACGACCACTTCATGGTGCTGAGGTGTGACAGGAGGCCATTCGCCACCACGAAACATCATGTTGACGTCGAGTGGTGTTCGTCCGGATTGTTCGGTTGCGCTCATATTATTTCTCCTTAATATAGACAAAAAGCGCCGCCAACAACTGTTTGAACAGATGTGAGCGGACGCTTCTATCTTCTAAAGTACTGTTGGCATTCTATCATAAGACGAGTATAATGTCAAGTAACATTACCGGGGGTTATGCAAGCATGAGCAGTAAGAATCAACCTCAAAAAATCCTCATCGTCGAAGATGAACCGGCTATTTGCGAGATGTATCGACTTAAACTGTCGCTGTCTGGGTTTAATGTCATAACGGCCGTCAACGGTCAAGAGGGCTTGGCGCTATGTGAAGCCGAAAAGCCAACCCTTATTCTATTAGATTTAAAAATGCCCATCATGAATGGCGAAGCCATGCTGGCCAAGCTCCGCAAGAAAAATTGGGGCGCAGCAATTAAAGTTATTGTTCTAACGAACATAAGTAAGGACGAGGCGCCCCATAACTTACGCCTACTCAACGTCGACCGCTACATAGTTAAGGCGCACTACACACCTGCGCAAGTCGTTGATATTGTGCGCGAAGTTATGTCATAGCAACTTACTAGTGTTGTTTTGCCAAAAAAAGCAAGATTGACTCTGCCGGCAGACACGCTATTATCTGATGGTGCCCAGAAATAAGACGATACTTTTAGTCGAGGATGACGAGGCGATACGGGAAATGTATCGCCTCAAATTTGCTAATGAGGGAATCCAAATCGAAACAGCCGAGGACGGTGTGCAAGCACTTAAGATGGCGGTTCGTTTACGCCCTGATGTTCTACTGTTAGATATTAAAATACCAACTATTGGCGGCGAAGACGTGCTGGAAAAACTGCAACGGTTGTCGTGGGCTAAAGACATGAAAGTAATAATCATGACCAACATCAACGAAAAAGAGGCTCCCAAGAAGTTCCTTAAACTTCACTACGATCAATACATTGTTAAGGCCCACTACACTCCCGCCAAAGTGGTAAAGGCTGTTAAAGATATACTTTTATAAGCAAATCTATTTGTCGGCCATTGTACTTGGGGCAAATTTCACCTAGAATTACCCTATGGCAACAAAAATTGCGATTATTGAAGATGACCAAGCTATCTCGCAGATGTACCGCATTAAGTTCGAGGCCGAAGGCTACGAAGTCGAAACGGCCGAGAATGGCAAAATTGGTCTAGAACTAGCCGAGAGCATGAAGCCTGATATTATTCTGCTCGACCTGATGATGCCCGAGATGAACGGCGATGAAATGTTGGCCAAGATGCGCAAGACTACCTGGGGTAAAAGCATTAAAGTGGTTATTCTTACCAACATGGGTGAGCAAGAAATTCCTGAAGCCGTTAAGCAGATGGGTGTCGTGGCCGTGATACTTAAGGCCGACATGACGCCGCGTCAGGTTGCCGAGTTGGTCAAAAAGCAGCTCAGCGCTTAAACTGTATCCATGAACATCGCACTATTAGGATTTGGCGCCGAAGGACAGGCCGCCCTAAAGTACTGGCAAAAACCCGATAACCAGATCACTATTTGCGACCAAAACCAAGCTTTGGTACTTCCCGAAGGTGTGGATGGCCAGCTTGGGCCTGATTACCTGAAGGGCCTCGATCGTTTTGACCTAATTGTCCGTAGCCCGGGCCTAAAACCAAGCGATATTGATGCGACAGTGCTAGCTAAAGTCACTACTGTAACTAACGAGTTCTACAAGGTCTGCCCGACTAAAAACATTATTGGGGTCACGGGCACCAAGGGTAAAGGCACGACTTCGACGCTAATTTACGAAATACTTAAGGCTGCCGGCCAGACTGTTCACTTGGGTGGCAACATTGGCGTACCAGCGCTTAGTCTGCTCGAGGCCGGTATTCAAGCCAACGATTGGGTGGTCTTAGAACAATCCAGTTTCCAGCTATCCGATCAAAAACACTCACCGCACATTGCTGTCTGCCTGATGGTTGTCCCAGAACACCTTAACTGGCACACCGACATGGACGACTACCTGCACGCCAAGCAAAACCTGTTCGCTCACCAAACCGAAACTGATATTGTGGTGTTCAACCGCAATAACGCCCAGTCTCAGCAGGTGGTCAGTGTTTCACCGGCCGCTAGTCGCATCAGCTACGAAGTCCCCGGACCAGGTGCTGAGCCCAAGCAAACCACTGGCGCCTATCTTAAAGGTGACACCATCTACATGGACGACGTAGCCGTTTGCCAAGCCAGCGACATTGCCCTACTAGGTCGCCACAATATTGAAAATGTTTGTGCCGCCATCGCCGCCACCTGGCAGATCATCGGCCAAAACCCCAGCATTATCCAGCAAGTTGTGCGCAATTTTAAGGGGCTGGAGCATCGCCTAGAGCTAGTGCGCACTATTGGTAGCACAAATTTCTACAATGATTCTTTCGCCGCTACCCCAGAAGCAGCCGGTGCAGCAATCGAAGCAATTAGTGGTAATAAAGTACTGATTCTTGGCGGCTTTGATCGCCAGCTGGATTTATCTGGTTTGGCGCAAAGCGTTTCTGCACACCAGACTGAATTGACTAAAGTCTTATTGATTGGCGAAAGTGCCCAACGTCTATCTGAAGCACTTAGCAAAGCCGGATTCGAGAACTATAGTGTATCGAAAGCCGAGACAATGAAGGATATAGTTACCCAGGCCTTTGAGGCAATGCCAGCCAATGGCAGCGTTATACTAACACCAGGATTTGCCAGCTTTGATATGTTTAAAAACTTTGAGGACCGCGGCAATCAGTTTAAGCAGGCGGTTTTAGCTCTATGAATTACCAAGCATTCATCTTCAAGAATTACGCTTTCAACCCAGTTAATAAAATACTGACCCTGAACTATAGCTTTGATGACAAGCTAAATTTTAGCGAGACTTTTAGGTTTGACTTCCCTTTCGCAGAATACAACAAAGAGACATTAGACAAGGCTTGCGAAAGTCTGTTTTTACTGGCTGGAGTTTCCTACTACAAGGCCTACCTAGCACCAACCATAATCACCGAACACCATGGCCTTAGCCGAGCCACGGCAGAGTTTCTGGAACAAACTTATCAGAAGGGTCTCGGCGAGTTTATGTATGTCAACAAGCTTGACCCCCTTAAGCCAATCAACTTCCCTAGCGATAATACTCTAGATAAAGTCCTCGATCCCGGTGAACTTAGCGGTATGCTTGTGGGAATTGGTGGTGGCAAAGATTCACTACTGTCGGCAGAGTACTTAGCCGAACAGCCAAAAGTTGCCACTTGGAGCGTCAACCATCGCAAGCAGCTCGAACCACTCGTTAAAAGAATTGGTCTACCCCATTTCTGGGTAGAGCGAAGTTGGGACAAACAACTATTGAGCCTTAATAATACTGGCGCTTACAATGGTCATGTACCCATCTCGGCCATCTTTGCAGCAACTGGGGTTATTGTTGCCCTGCTAACTGGCTACAAAGACGTCATTGTGTCTAACGAGCAGTCTGCCAATGAACCAACGCTGTACGTCAAGGACACGCCGGTTAATCACCAGTACTCAAAGTCATCCGATTTTGAAAAGCGCTTCCAGGCGTACCTGGGCACAAATTTTGGTACCGATTCAGTTCGCTATTATTCATTTCTTCGGCCTTTGTCGGAGCTGAGAATAGCCGAGGAATTCTCCAAAGCGGGTTTCGACAAGTACAGTGATGTTTTTAGCTCATGCAATAAAGCCTTTACACATGATGCAACGCATCTTTTTTGGGATGGTAAGTGCCCTAAATGTGCCTTTGTGTTTTTGGCTTTAACTCCTTTCGTCAGCCAAGAAAAGCTAGAATCGTTATTTAGTGGCAAGAACCTACTTAAGGATCCTGGCCTAGATAAGACCTACCGACAGTTACTAGGCATTGACGGTGATAAGCCTCTAGAATGTGTTGGAGAAATAAAGGAGAGTCGAGCCGCTATGCGACTGGCTCAACATAGATACCCTGAGCTATCCAAGTACGAGTTTGAGCTACCAGATAGTTACGACTACCGAGCCTTGGGCACCCACGACATGCCGCCAGAAGTCTACGAAATACTCCAACAGAAGCTTAACTAGCCACCTCACGGGCGGCTCGGATAACATTTTCGAATAGGGCACAGACGGTGAGTGGTCCTACCCCGCCCTTGGCTGGTGTTACTACAATGTCATCACGCTCATAAACACTAACATCCAGGTCACCCACGGTTTTGCCGTCCTCACTGGCCACGCCAGCGTCTACCACGACAGCTTTAGGCTTAATCATGTCTGGGAAAAGGATGGCTGGACTGCCAGTGGCGGTAATAATAATGTCAGCTTGCAGGGTAACGGCTTTCAAGTCGGCAACGTTACGGTCGGCCACTTCGACATCTAGACCCGAAGCTTTGAGCATTTTTTCTAGTGGTGCTCCAACTAGCTTACCGCGACCAATCAGCAAAATATGTTTGTCGCGTAACTCAATGTTGTAGCCGGCTAGTAGCCACATAATCGCCAGGGCCGTGGCTGGCTCAAAGACCGTCTTAGATCCCAGCGCATCAACGTCTTTGGTTGGAGCAACTAAATTAACTGCTACGTCAGTCTGGCTGGGATCTTCTAGTGGCAGCTGGGTAATTATGCCGTGGATGGTATCGTCGGCATTAAGCTTGTCTAGCAAGGCTGGTACACCAGCCTGCTTAACGCGGTGCACATCAACATCTACACCAACCTGAGTCCCATAGCGCTGCTTGAGACGCATATAGACTTCGATGACCGGGTTGTCGACCGTTACGACAATCGCCAACTTAGGTTGAACGCCGCCAGATTGACGTAAAGCCCGCACTTGGCGGGCTTGACGTTCTTGAATATATTCGGCTAATTCTTTACCATTCAGTAACTTCTGCATGGTGCGTATTGTAGCACGAAATTGACCTCTGTTAACCAGAGATTTAAATTACGCTGCTGGAGCAGCTGGTGGAGTTTGTGGTTTAGCACCGCCACCGTTGCTGCCAAGAGTATCGAACTTAGTACCAACGTACTTAGCTGGGCCAAAGGCCAAGATTGCAAAACCGACAACTGGTAGAAGAAGCAACAATACACCAAAGGCGGTATCTTTGCCAAAGGCCTTGGCAAATTCTAGGTAGATAATCGCGTAGACGACTAGAGTACCGATCCAACCCACAAATGGGATGACACCTAACAGACTAGCGAAAGCCCACCAACCGGGCTTACCAGCTAATTCGGCCATAATCCACATGTTATAAATTGGAACAATGCTCTTCCAACCAGCTTCGCCGGCCTTAACGAACACCTTCCACATGCAAACGATGCTAAAGATGATGAGCGGCAAGAAAATAAGGAACACGACAAACATAAATGCAGCTGACACACCAGCGTCGGCGCTGCTGGTTGTGTAATCGTAATTGTAGTTATACGTTACTTCGGCTAATTGACTGAGCATAGGATCCTCCAATTTGGTTATATTACTTTGAGTATACAACACTTATGTTAAAATTTTCACATTTTCCACGTCTTGCCATTAACAGGGGTATATGGTAGAATTTGTTAGTTCAATATTTACGACGGGCCAGTAGCTCAGCTGGTTAGAGCACCTGCCTCTTAAGCAGGGTGTCGAGGGTTCGAGTCCCTCCTGGCCCTCCATATAAAAAGTCCAGTCCTCGCCGACTGGGCTTTTTATATTGATGACGGAGCGACACCAGAACCCGTACCGCAAAGCGGAGGGTTCGATTGTGACGAGCAGGCACAGAAGCTGGCTTCGAGCATGCGAGGAAACACGAGCCATAGGCGAGGTACCGACTTGTCCTCCAAAGCATAAGTATCATTAAAGACTTATCATTCAGAGGAGTCTTTTTGTTATAGTTAAGTAATGAAACAATTTGTAAAACTACAGAAGCTAAAGGCTGGTGATCAGGTTGCCGTAATATCTCCATCTAATGGTTTGCCTCAAATCTTTCCTCACCCCTTTGAGCTAGGACTGAAGCGCTTACAGGACATTTTTGGACTTGTTCCGAAGGAATATCCCACAACTAGAATAATGGGCGCTCCTCTTAAAGATAGAGCTAGAGACATAATGGCCGCCTTTGCTGACCCTGAGAATAAAGCCGTGTTTACCTCTATTGGTGGCGAGGACCAGATTCAACTTATCAAATACCTTGATCCTCAGGTATTCCTCGATAATCCCAAGCCATTTTTGGGTTATAGCGACAACACACATATTCATAACTTTTTATGGAATCTGGGAATACCGAGCTATTACGGTGGTGCAATCATGACCAACTTTGGTATGAGTGTTGAAATGTTCCCAATGACCGTAGACTCAATCAAAAATGCCCTATTCGTCGGTGATGAATATGAAGTCAAAGCCAGCAAGCAATATAACGATATAGGCCTAGATTGGGCAGACAAAGCCAATCTTGAAAGACCACGAACAATGGAACCGAATGACGAGTTGTATTGGGATGGTAGCGGTGTAGTTGAAGGCACTTTATGGGGAGGCTGTGTTGAGTCTCTCATCTTCCAGGCTACAGTTGGGAAGTACCTGCCGAAAGACAGCGATCTAGAAGGAGTAGTCTTATTTATCGAAACTGCTGAGGATATCCCAGAGTCGTGGATACCGGCTTATCTGCTTCGTGGATTTGGCGAACGTGGTTGGTTCGATAAAATACAGGCCGTAATTGTTGGACGTCCTAAGGCCTGGGAGTTTGACAAACCGAATAGTGCGGAGAAAAAAGCTGCGTACAGAAAAGAACAAAGGGATGAGATAGTTCGCTCAATTAGGCAATACAACCCAACTATTCCTATTGTCCAGAATCTTGATTTTGGTCACAGCGACCCGCAAATATTATTACCCAGCGGCGGGAGAATAAAGATTAATACTCAGGAAAAGACTATAAAACTAGCCTTTAATCACGCTTAGCTCGTCTGGAAACCACACTTAGTAGAAATGGCCAGCACCCTGGCCCTCCAGATCCCCTAAAAAGGCTCATCATCTATAACGTCAGTTGGCTTTTCGGGCGTAACTTCAACATCACCAGCTGCTAGCGTAAAGATCCGTTGCGCCAAACGCTTTTGAGGACCGTCAGACATTCTTCCGACAATCCTAGCAACGTCCTGGTTTAAGGTTTGCATGCTGTTTCCAAAAACATCCAGATCCTTAGCTCGCCACACTGGGTCATCTGCAAACGGTGTATGGTAAACCCTCCTATGAAAGTCGATTACTGCTTGATCATCACCACCAAGCTTCCATGCCATATACTCAGCTAACCCTGGGTTATCCTGTTTAAACTCCTCAAAAGTCATGTTGTTGGCGGTTTGGGGCAACCATAATTCATCGGTATTGGTAGCGGTTACTACTGCTGGAACTTCTATACCCTGCGGTACGCTAGAAATAGGCACAAGTTCAATAGTTATAGCCCCATGTTCGCCTTCTGCCTCAGTTGTTGCAAACCGAATAGTCTGGTCCGGCAAAGCAACCGTCATCGGCTCGGGACGACCATAAAGGTTAAAAGGTAATGTCGTATAAGAGTCTTCCATCACAAAAACCTCTGCCTGAGCCTTGACCTTGAGGCTGAGCCGCGGACGGTCACCATCGCCATTCCGGTCAGTATTTATTTTCTGCCAGCTGGAGTGTCGCGCTGATTCACTAAGGTTAACGTTTCGGTAATTGAGTTCGAGTGCGACTCTAGGCCCCCGAAACTCACTGACACAGAGTATTTCATAGTCTTCGGAATCGTAGCCGTCTGGGTACTCTTCCGCAAGTAGTTCCTCACTTAGACCCGGCGGACCAAAACTGTCACCTTCCCAGACCATAAACTTACCACGCATAACGAACTCAAAACCATCAGGTGCTAAGAACTCGAAATCTCCACTTTCCGGATCAATCCATCTTTGTAAGTTATCAAGCCCAAGTTCTGATATGACGGTTCCAACCAGACGACATTCTTGATCACGACGATCTTCGGCTGGGATGAGCAAGTTTCGGTCATCCCAGCCAGGCTCACTTAAAAGTTGCGATACCCACTGAGCCCCATGTGCCGACTCCGAACCTGGGATAATAATTTCCATGGTCTTAAGTATCTACACTTGCCGCTTAGCCTGCAAGCACAAGAGTAGTTGCTACAGCCAGCACGATAGCCTTCCAATAACATACAGTTAATGTGTATTTGCTATAATTAGTTCATGGATAACCCTGCCCCAGAGATACCAGCCGATTGGCAGGCTGACTTGGATGAGCTAAAGGATCGGGTGGCAAACTTGCCCGAAGATATTGAAGACCAGTGGATCCGTGAAGGCCAAGCCGCCTACGATGCCATGACGCCCGAAGAGCAAGCAGACTGGGACAGAAAAACAGACGAAGCATTCACAAGATTCCAAAAACCAGGTGCCATGGAAGGCATCGACCGGGTTTTTAGAGCAGAGTCTTAGTGCGTCATGTCGTTCCAAGCCTATCTAGACAATATTGAAGCCAAAACCGGCAAGACTCCCAACGAACTTATTGACCTGGCCCACGCCAAAGGATTCGACAAAAATACAAAAGCCAGCGAAATAGTCAACTGGCTGAAGCAGGATTTTGATCTTGGGCGCGGCTACGCCATGGCTCTAGTGCACGTCATAAAGAATGGCGCCATAATTAGCGACAAGCACGTTGGTAGCGGTGGAGCACACAGCGACGACAGCAACCAACTACGCCTCGACGGCATTAAAAATCGATAAATGAAGTGTTCTTCAATCTGCTTATCGTTGCAAATATACTAGCTAGTTATAAACTAATAATATGGGAGAGCTAGACAGATACACCGAGGCCAGCCGAGCAAGAGCTGCCGCACAAGCCGCCGCGGCGGCAGAGCGAGCCGCCGGTGATATGCTGCGCTATCGACTTGCCACCGAAGGTATTCCGATAGATGAGATACCAGGTCTTTTTCATACAGCGAGAACACTAAAGAACTTTTCTTACACCTGCTACTCGGCCGGGGTTCCGCAGCATCGTCCTTACCTAGGATCAAAAAAACCGATATTCTTTGGCAAGGAAAGATTTATTTACGGTGCAGAGATTGGTTGGGGTGTCGCGTACGGTAAGGAACGCGTTTACCAAGGAATGGACGACTATGGTCACGATGAATACAACTTTCTATTTATTGACCCGGCCAATGTAGTGAGAGTTCCCTCTCCTGGCGATACTATGCCTGCTTTCGATCGTGACATAATGCTTCAAAGTATGGGCAACACCATCGCGTCACTTGGTCTCACCGAGCTCGAAAGCCCAGCTTAGCTAGTATTTATTATCCCGTATTTATCGTAAAGCCAAACTCCTCAGAGGCCATATTCTTGTTGGTTCAGGTGTTTTTGAGCCCGCAAACACTGTTGTAGGTACTTTAATAGGGCGGCTTGTCATAGTAGCGCAGGTAGTCAACCGTCATGGTGTCGCTGGACTGCGAAGTAACCGGCGGCCCACTGTAGAAACCCAGGTTAACTTCTATAACAGGGACCATCGGCTTGGTGCCGTAGGGCCAGCGCGCATCGCTGCCAAAGCCTTGGGCCTGGGCTTGGGTATAACGTACATGTGCCCGGCCATCAACATAGAATGTCACTGACTTATCAGAAGGGTTAACATAAGCACCGTAGGTATGCCAGTCGTCACCCGGTCGCTTGGGGGCAAAGTTGTAACGGTTAGAACCCCAGCCCAGCTGCCAAAGGTTGTTATACGATCGGTCGTGATCAAAGTCGCCGTGAATAGTCAGCCGAGCATTTGTTGGGTCGGCGTTGGTGCCACCAGTTTGAACTTCTGGCATGTCAATTTCTATAAAGCTATTCTCGTTCGAATAATGGCTGTAGGTTGGATACGTATTGCCTTTGGCCCCCATAAACCACAAGCCTGGGCAAGTACCTGCCCACGTGGTCACCTTAGCTCTAAACTCCATGTACCCAGTCGTGACCGGGCGGCGCCCTTCTATCCGAGCCGAGGTGTAATCTCTGCAAGTACCCTCGGCTCCGCAGTAGCTTTCGCGTTTTGGCGTAACTACCAGCTTGCCGGCGCCATCTAGTTTTTTGTTACGAGTAGCCGGTGTGACGTACTCCAGACGGCCACCGATGGTGGGACCAACGACCGTATCCCAGTGTGCCGCATTAACATCAGAGCCAGCCGGACCATCAAACTCATCGGACCATACAATCTTAGCGCTATTAGGGGTTACGCAGTTAGGCGGGGTGCCGGTTTGGCCAGCCGGGCAAGTTGGCGGCGGTGGCGTTACACAATTGGGCGGGGTGCCGGTTTGGCCAGCCGGGCAACTACCAACACCAAAACGAATCGATGACTTGCCGGCAGCAGCATTGTCGCTAACTGCACTAACACCGGCAAGTGTGCCTTTTTCCGGGTCAACCGCAAAACCAGTAACAGCAGCGAAACCAAACCGTAAAGTGATAGCCCCTATAAGAGCAACCGAAATAATAAACAATGCCCGGGGTACGGGCTTACCCATAAGTTCCTGAAATTTGGTTCGAACCGTAAAGTCGGCTGCCACGGCAGTATCGCTGTTGGTTGCTCGTCTTTTGAATAACCTGTTGAAGATTGGTATTTTCTGCCAAATACGACTAGCCCAAGCCAGGTAAAGGGCTAGCCCTAAGGTTGCCACTGTCATAATTGCAAAGGTCGCAACAAATGCTAAAGTTAACCAGCGACGGCCGCCAAAAATCTGATTGACACTAGCATAGGCTCGTTCAAAGAAGCCTTGATGATTGTCTACTAGAACCTTCTGAACAACCACCTCTGTATTACCGTTTTCGTCGGTCGTCTCGATAACTATATCGTGATAGCCATCAGGCAAAGAATTTGTATCAAGGGTGGCTGTTCCCCCACCCTGAGCAACTACCTTTCCATCAACCTTAACAGTTGTCTTACTGTTAGGTTTGCCACTTCCCACGGCCACCGTTCCGGTAACCGGAATTGGGGTCGAGCTTGGTGTAGTCGGCGAAATAACCTGCGGAGTAGGCGGTGCAGTGCTAGGTGGAGGAGTTGTGGTGGTAGCCGTGTTTATGCAATTGTCGCCCGTACCATTAGGCACACAGGCGGCGTCGGTGGTTAAAACTATTCGATCAACTGATAAGTTCGGGCTAACGCCGTAAAGTTTAAAGGTATGCGTCGCCTTGGAGAGGCTAACGGACATTCGGCTACCAGTATTGCCGTCTTTGTAGTTCACCCAAGTCCAAGTATTGGCTGGCAGGGCGGCATTGCCAACTAAGTTGCCGCAGTCGTTGTTGACCTGTAAATAGTAGGCGCCACTACCAGCAGTTGTTAGCTTATTGCGACTCCAGATATAGTAAGTACCCGTAACCGGGGCCGAGGCGGACAAGGTTATTGTCCCTTTATCTGTTGGGAGGGCTGGGCAGGCCGCCCAGGTTGTGCCAGTATTTAAGAGGATTGTAGCTGCACCCAGGCTAAAGATAGTCAGTAGCAGTAAGGGTGATCTATTTTTCATAGACAGTTTAGGTATTCCCATACGGAGACCTTGTGCTTTGTTATGAAATCGCCTGCAAAATAGACGGTTCTAGATTTTAGTATACGCCTGGTGTCAACCAATGTTGCTATTAACCATAATCAGCTTACAATAAAAACAGCCATGACAAACCGCAAGACCGCACCACCCCAACCCCGACAGCTCGGTAGTTTTATTGTGCCCAGCCAAGCCGAAATTGGCTTACTGGGTCTA
>JAUPVS010000019.1 GCA_030916945.1 Patescibacteria group bacterium | reverse complement strand
TAAACAAAAACGACTCGGTTGCCAACTTGTAGGTTTCTTGGGCGCGCTCCAAGTAGTCGTGCAACTTTGCCCCCGCCCCTTTTTCGATTGCTTCAAATGTCTTAGTATCCTTGGCTTCGTTGGCATAAATTGTGATCGGTTTATGGTCGTCGGAAAATACCTTGTAGGCTGGGTTCAAGCGTTCCAGCTTAAGTACTTGGCTAATGTCTTGACCGAACAAACCAAAAAAGTGCTCGAATATCTCGGGCATTAGGTACCACGATGGTCCGGTATCAAACGTAAAGCCTTTGGTTTTGATCTGTCCGGCTCGTCCACCAACTTGGTGTCTGGCCTCGTGTATTTCTACCTGCAAACCGGCTTTAGCTAGCAGTGCCGCCGTCGCCAAACCACCAATGCCGGCGCCAATAATAATGACAGTGCGCGGTTGTTTTGCCATGTTAAGTCCGCCTTAGTAGTTTTTGGCTGGTCCCGGTTTGCACAAATATGGCCAGCTTTTTGCCGTTTGGCAGACGAATACGCTGCGTTTTAATATCCTTAGCGCTGGCCGATTGCAAGGCTTTAAGTAGCTCCGAATAATAACGATAGCTGGTGGCCACGGCTGCCCGAGCGTTCGTGGGAAGCTTCTTAACGTAGGGTTCGGCGGCCGCAAAGTCAGCCTCGATATCTTTAATTATTTTGGCTTTGGATGCTTCGTCGAAAGTTTTAAAGTTGACCTGCGGAAAGTAGGCCCGTTTTAGAACCTGGCTATCATGGGCAAAGTCGCGTAAAAAATTCACCTTCTGATAGGCCGCGCCCAGGCGTTGTGCGCCTGGCCTTAGATCTTCGTATTGTTTTTTATTGCCGGCCACAAACACCTTCAAACACATTAACCCGACCACTTCGGCTGAACCATAAATATAGTCTTGGTATTGTTTTTGGCTAAGTCGGACGGACCCCAAGTCGGTACGCATGCTGCCAAAGAAGGGCTTTATTAATTCTTGGGTGATCCCGGCCGAATTAGCCGTTAGCTGAAAAGCGTGAACGATTGGGTTAACACTATAGCCCCGCCCAATCGCTGCATAAACCTCTTTTTCCAAGTCGTCTAACAATACCTTGGCATCTTTGCCGTTATAAGTATCAACAATCTCATCGGCAATCCGCACTAGGCCATAAACGTTATATATATCAGAGCGAATAGATTTGTCGAATAGGCGTGATGCCAATTGAAATGAGGTTGAATATTTCTCGGTGAACAGCTTGGCCGTGGCCGCCGATGTAGTGTTGTACAAGTCCATTACTTGGCTCGCTTAATTACTTTTTGGGCCAGTTCGGCAAAAGCTTGGCGAGCGGCTGGTTCTATCGTTAAGTCGTCTAGGCTTAGCATGGCTTTGTTGGCGTAGTCGGCGGCAACTTTTTGGGTTGCCTGCAATGCACCGCTACTATTCATGATGCTTCTAATTCGATCGACATCAGCTGGCTGCAGGGGCCCGTCACCGATCTTTTCATCCAGAAATGTTTTATCGGCGGAACTAGCTAGTCGCATCGTCTGCTGCAATAGGTATGTACGCTTGCCTTCTTCTAAGTCACCAGTATTGGTTTTTCCAGTTTCATTAGAATCACCAAACACTCCCAGGATGTCATCGGCTAGCTGAAAAGCTATGCCAACATTAATGGCATAGATCCGCAAAGCCGCCAAGCTAGTTTGGTCGGCCTGAGCTAAGGCTGCCCCCGACAACAACGGACCAACAAATGAATAGCCAGCCGTTTTATATTCAGCGATTTTAATCGGTTCAGCCTGCTGAACTTCTTGCATAACAGTTTCGCTATCCAGCAGCTCGCCACCAGCGACAGCAAATATAGAGGCTTGGAGTTGTTGCTGGGCGGCCGAACGATCTGGGGCTGTCAGCTGACTTTCGGCAATTAAGCTATGGGCGCTGCTGAGTAGTAAGTCACCCGCCAGTAAGGCAGCCCCATCGGCAAAATGTCGCCGGTCGGAATCACTTAAGTTAGGCGCGCGCTGAGCATAAATTTCTTGGAACTGACCTGAAACATTGGCTATGCCGTAACGCACCGTATCACGGTCGATAATGTCGTCGTGAATAAGCAGACTGGTGTGTAGCAACTCTTGGGCGGCGGCAACTGCCAAGATGGTTTCTGGTTCTTCGCCACCAAAAGCCTGATAGGCCAGTACGCATAGATACGGCCGAATTCGCTTACCTCCAGCCAGGGCAAGTTTTTCCATACTCTGCCACAGCTGCTGGTAGGCTGGATCAATCTTGGCGGCTTGGCGAATTTGTTGCTTATAAAAATCAGCCAAAAAAGTATCGACGTGTTCTTTGACCATGGCCATGGACCAAAGTTCTGTGGTTTGCTTGGGCACTCGGGCCTGGGGCTTGGGGGTGCTCATATGGTACCTATAATTGTACTACACGGTCGGTTGGTCAGAAGAATCATTAACCGGCTTGGGTGCGGGTAATGATTTAGGTGGCAACTGGGCTCGCTGCAAGGTCTGACCTAATGCTTCAAACACGCGCAAGGCTTGCTGGTGACTCATGCCAACCCGGGCAATCGGCGTCGGACGGCCTTCGCCCTGAGCCTGTAAAAAGTTCATCACTAATCCCTGGTTACTAGAGACGACATTGACCATATCGCTGTACATAATTCGGCTGTCTGGCTGCAACAACATAACAATTGGCTTGGCGTTGGCGTCGTCATTATTGTTCATCTGGTTCTGGTCGTAGCCGGCCAACTCCCAGAGGCGGAGGGCTTCTTCTTCCTGAGGATCAAAGTGGCTAATCAGCAGGAGGAGAATGTCTTCGCTGGGACGCTTTTCGCCCCTCTCAAACAATGTCAGTATCTCAGGATCAATCTCAACGGCGCCCGACACCTCTACCAAACTTTCGTTCAGACTTTCACGCAAACGCTTCAGGCGAAACCCTAAATTCTTGTACGGTGGTGTGTTGCGTTTTGACTCACTCATAGGCTAACTCTATGTTACGGGGCACGGGTGGTCATTGCAAGCAAAAGCCGTATAATAAAGGACAATGAAAGTCCAACATAACGTCGTCCTTGCCCAGTACACCTCATTACACGTTGGTGGACCGGCCGAGAACCTAGTACAAGCCAGCGGTGCCGAACTCCAGTCGGTGCTAGCTTCGTCTGCAAAACCATACTGGATTTTTGGCGATGGCACCAATTGTCTTATCTCCGATAAGGGTCTACCAGGTACAGTCGTATTAAACAGGGGCGGCACAATCCAAGTCGTCGAACCAACCGTGCTTAAAGTTGATAGCGGAGTTTCATGGGATCAACTTGTCCAAAAAGCCATCGAGCTAGGTCTGTACGGCCTAGAGTTTAGTAGTGGTGTGCCAGGTAATGTTGGCGCCGCCGTGGCTGGCAACATAGCCGCCTATGGTCACCGCGTATCCGACCGCTTGCTTGGAGCGACCATTCTCGACACCAAAACTGGCACGGTTACCAGCTGGGACAATGCTGCCTTTAACTTTGATTATCGTTCCAGTTCCTTGCAAAGTCCGGAACACCAACACTGCGTAGTGCTCGATGCCACTTTTGAACTTTCGGCCTCACCAACCAGTCAACTAGAATACGACTCCGCCTTAACGGTAGCCGAGGATCTGGGAATCTTACCGGACACTCTTGAAAATCGTCGGGCTATTATCTTAGAGGTCAGGAAACGAGCCGGCTCACTCATGAATGATAAGTCGGTTGGACCGTGGACAGCTGGCTCATTCTTTAAAAACCCAGTCATCAACGAAAGCCAAGTCGATGCGATTTTAAGCAAAGAAGAGCATGGCGTCACCAAAGAACAACTCCTCCGCCAGAACAAAATCCATAGTGGTAACAGCGTCCGTGTTTCGTCGGCCCACGTTCTACTGGCCGCCGGCTTTAAGCGCGGCCAAACTTGGGGTAACGTTCGCCTCCATAAAGACCATATTCTTAAAGTCGAAAACATCGGCAACGCCACCGCCCAAGAAATCTACGATGTAATCCAAGTCATTGTAAGAACCGTCAAAGACAAACTTGATATAACCCTAGAGCCCGAGGTACGTTTCTTAGGCGACTTCAACGACTAGTTATCGCTGGGTAGTGGGAACTTTAGGGCGAATTGCTTAACTTCGTCGCGCAAGACATCTAATGCCTTATCGTCATTGCGCCCATCAATGGCCTGCTTCATCCAGTTGGCAATCGTCACCATGTCAGCCTCTTTAAGACCACGCGTGGTAATTGCCGGTGTGCCTAAGCGAATGCCGCTCGGCTTAAAAGGTGGTAGCGGATCATTGGCCACGGCGTTCTTATTAAGTGTTAGGCCAATTTTATCTAGTGCTTCTTCGACCTCTTTACCGTCGACACCAAAGGCCTTGTAAACATCAGCCAACATTAAGTGATTGTCGGTGCCGCCAGTCACCAAGCTAAAGCCTTGAGCCAACATTTCGGTACTAAGTTTCTTGGCGTTCACCAGAATCTGCTGGGCATAGTCGTGGAATTCGGGCTTTAAAGCTTCGCCAAAGGCCACCGCCTTAGCGGCAATAATATGCTCGTGCGGTCCACCTTGAACACCCGGGAAAACCATCCGGTCAATCAGAGTTGGCAAATTATCTAAAGTCTTTTCGACTTTCTTAAGCGGGTTACTAACTGTTCCCTGGCTTAATATCATGCCGCCGCGGGGACCACGTAATGTTTTGTGCGTTGTTGTCGTGATGACGTGAAAGCCGTAGTCAAACGGATTCTTGGCAACCTTACCGGCTATCAAACCGGCGATGTGTGCCATATCGGCCATTAGCATGGCGCCAACTTCGTTACCAATTTCGGCAAATTTAGCATAATCCAATTCGCGCGGGTAAGCACTAAAGCCAGCCAAAATAATCTTGGGTTTGTGCTTTAGGGCCAGTTCACGCAGTTCGTCGTAATCAATCTCGCCGGTATCAATATTCTTCATCTTGTATCGAATAAAGTTATACTGCTTGGCCAAGATTGTAACCGGGTGTCCGTGAGTTAGGTGGCCACCGTGGGTTAGATCCATCGCCAAGACTGTATCACCCGGCTCTAGCCAGGCGTGATAAACCGCTTCGTTAGCCTGAGCACCGGAGTGCGGCTGAACATTGGCATGGGCGCAACCAAATAACTCTTTGGCACGATCAATCGCCAGTTGTTCGGCTTTATCAGTGTTTTCTTGGCCACCATAGTATCGTTTGCCTGGATAGCCCTCGGAATACTTGTTGGTGAAGACACTACCCATTGTTGTTAGAACATCACGACTAACGTAGTTTTCGGACGGAATTAATTCGAGTCCCTCGCGCTGACGCTTCTCTTCGGCCGCGATCAGCTTGGCAATAACTTTATCTTTCATCATCCGTCTCCCTCTTTTTTAACTAAAAATATACCTCTGTGGTCCGTTTGGGCGTGGTATAATTTTAGCTACAACATAACTCTATTGTAGAGTACATTTCTTGGAAACCAAAAAAGACTTTTAATATGTCCTGGATGGTATATAATTGTTGGGTATGTCGAATACTAACGAAAAAATTGCCCAACTAATTTACCAAATAAGGCAAGAACGTGGTTTAACTCAGGCCGAGTTTGCCCGTCGCCTACACACCAGCCAGTCAGCCGTTAACCGGATTGAGCATGGCAAGCAGAATCTTAGCCTGGAAACACTTGGCCGGATTAGCGAAGTCCTACAAAAACCCTTAATTAGCATCAACGAAGGCGCCGTCAATCTTAACATCGAAGGCGGCCACGAGCTCAGCGGCGAGATCACCTTAAAGACCAGTAAGAATGCCGCCGTTGCCTTGATTTGTGCCAGCTTGCTTAATAAGGGAACTACCAAGCTCAAGAATGTCGCTCGCATCGAAGAGGTTAACCGCTTGCTCGAGGTTTTGGCCAGCATTGGCGTTCATGTTAAGTGGCTACCAGGTAACGACTTAGAGATTAAACCCCCGGCCGTTCTTGAACTCGATAAAATGAATAAAGCCGCCGCTCGTAAAACCCGCAGTGTCATTATGTTCATCGGCGCCTTGATGCACCAAACCAGTGACTTCAAAATCCCTTACGCCGGTGGCTGCGAACTCGGCCGACGTACCGTACTGCCGCACTTGTATGGTTTGCAGGAGTTCGGCGTAGAAGTTTTTACCCGCACCGGTCACTACCACGTAACTGTTAATAAGCACCTGCCCAAACGGCCCGTCGTGCTATATGAGTCTGGCGATACCACAACCGAAAACATCTTGATGGCCGCAGCCTGTACTCCGGGTGAAACCGTCATCAAGATGGCCAGCGCCAACTACATGGTGCAAGATCTCTGTTTTTACTTGCAGAAGCTGGGCGTCAAAATTAGTGGCGTTGGTAGCAGCACCCTGCGCGTTCAAGGCCTAAAAGAAATCAAGAAGAATGTTACCTACGCCCCCAGCGAAGATCCGGTCGAGGCCATGACTTTTGTAGCCGCCGCCATCACTACCGACTCCGAAATCACCATCAAACGAGTGCCGATCGAATTCATGGAGTTAGAGCTATTGAAGCTGGAAAAGATGGGTCTTAACTATTTAATGACCGATACTTATAAAGCCGAAAATGGCCAAACCGACCTAGTCGATCTTACTATCAAGAAGCACAACGGCAGCTTGATTGCCCCGCACGACAAGATCCACCCCAATATCTTCCCCGGCCTGAACATCGACCACCTTCCCTACTTTGTGCCGATTGCGGCCGTAGCTAAGGGTCGCACCCTGATTCACGACTGGGTCTACGAAGACCGAGCCCTGATGTACACCGAAATGAAAAAGATTGGCGTCAGCGTCGAACTGGCCGATCCACACCGCGTCTACATAGAGGGGCCGACTCGCTTTAAAGCCGCCGACCTAGTTTGCCCCAGCGGCATCCGTCCGGCCGTTATGATTTTAATTGGTATGCTGGCCGCCCCTGGTAATTCGATGCTACGCAACGTCTACACCATTAACCGGGGTTACGAAGATTTGGCCGATCGCCTTAATTCTTTAGGCGCTAAAATTACCGTCTTACACGAGCTATAGAAAAAGACACCACTGAGGGTGTCTTAATAAATTCTTGGGGTGCCTGAGGAGTCTCGAACTCCCGACCTTCGGAACCACAACCCGACGCTCTAACCAACTGAGCTACAGGCACCATGAACAGGGGTGATTATAGCGCATTGGCGACATAACAACAAGTTATACATGGTGCCCCGGGTAGGACTCGAACCTACGACCTTGAGCTTAGAAGTCTCCTGCTCTATCCAGCTGAGCTACCAGGGCACATACGATGGTGCGGGATACCGGAGTCGAACCGGTGTCCAAAGTTTGGAAAACTTTTATATTAACCGCTATACGAATCCCGCCTAATCAGGGCTATTATACCAGAGATGGACTAACCTCGCTCGTCAAGCGTGGCTAACAATTCCGGCGCGTCCAGTAAGAGTACTTGCCCTGGGTTAGCCGTTCCAGCCAGGAGACGTTGGGCAACTACATTCTCGACTGATCGTTGGACAACCCGGCGCAGTGGGCGAGCTCCCAGCCTTGGGTCGTAACCTTTGTCGACCAGTAATCCTTTAGCAGCATCGGTTAAACTGACCGATATCTTGCGGCTGGCTAAGGTCTTGTTAATGCTGCTCATTAGCAAGTCAACCACCTGCATCAGCTCTGGTTTAGTGAGTGGACGGAAAAGTATAATCTCGTCGAAGCGGTTAATAAATTCCGGTCGGAAGACGTTAGCGTTAATCAGTTCGTTAACCAACTCGTCTTCGAACTGCTCGAGTTGTTGGCCTTGATCAATACGAGCCCGAATATTTTCGGCACCGGCGTTGCTGGTGGCAATAACAATCGAGTCCCTAAAGCTGATTGGCTTATTTTGGGAATCGCGCAGCATACCTTCATCCAACAACTGCAGAAGCAAGTTAAGTACGTTGGGGTGTGCCTTTTCAATCTCGTCAAACAACACCACGCTAAATGGTTGCTTGGCAATCTGGGCACACAAACTATACGGGTCGGTTGCTCCAGTTGCCAGCAGACGATTGGTGTCATCGGGGTGCGAAAACTCGTTAAGGTCGATCCGAACAATTCGGTCTTGGCCACCAAAATAGACATCAGCCAGTGCCTTGGAAAGTTCGGTTTTACCAACCCCAGTTGGCCCCAGGAACAGGAACGTACCGATCGGCTTCTTTTCGTTACCAACACCAGTGCGGGCGCGCCGCAGTGCATCACTCACCAGCTTAACGGCTCGCGTCTGGTTAATCATCCGCTGGTGAATCTTGGCTTCTAGATTTAAGAGAGTATCTTTTTCTTCAAAGGTATCGGCAGTTTGAACCTTGATATCAAATGATTTCTCAACTCCCTGCTGCACCGACCGGGCGGTAACAAAGTGCTGCTGTTCGGGGAAACCACAGGCCACATCAAGTAATTTGAGTGCCTTACCCGGAAAAGCCTGCTCGTGAATGTAACGCTCAGCTAATTTGTAAGCTTCTTTGATGGCTTGGTTCATCAGAACCACACCGTGCTTACCTTCGATTATAAGCGTCTGGTCTTCGATGACTTGAATCGTCTCGGCCTCATCAAGCGGGTTCACCACCACGCGGTTAAGCGACTGGGTGAAGCCCGGACTAGTTTGGGCAATTCGTAACCATTCCTGGTTATCTAAAGCCAGGATTATCTTAAGAGCGCCGCCTTCTAGAACCGGCATCAAAACACTCGATAGATCGACTGAGCCGGTGCCTTCGCGCAAGAACAACTGGGCTTCGTCCAGGAACAGCACCACATTCTTGGCATGAATAGCCTCATTAAAGATATGCATCAGCAGTTCTTCTAATTCGCCCTTACCCTTGGCATTAGCAATCAGGTGCGAAGCGTTCAGTTCGATAACCTGCTGGTAGCGTAGGTTAGCCGGCACATTCTTGGGTTCTTGTAGCAACCGCTGCGCCATGGTGTAGACTAGAGTCGTTTTACCAACCCCAACCTCACCCACCAACACGGCATTACGACGACCCGGCTGGGCCAGTAGATGAATTATTTGATCGATTGTTTGCACCCGACTATCCACCGGACGGCGCAAAATACCACCAGACTGAAGACCATTGGTTATATTGAATCCGACGTGGTTTAAAACCGGCGCCCAGCCAAAGCTGAGATCACGACCGATACCACCGTAATGTCTTTTCTGGCGTTGCCGGTCACGCATCATGCGCATGTGGTGACGCCAGCTAACACCGCCCAACACATCGTCACTATCCAGCTGAAGTTGTGCCAAATGGTGTTCGTACTGCGGTATGGTCATCACTAATCCGGCCGCTAAAACTGCCGAATCAATTCGGTCACTTTTGGTGGACCGGGCAACCGCCAAGGCATTTTGCCAGACAACCGCTGACTGAGCAGTGTCTTGTGATGAAAGGTTCTGCAAAAACTCTGGACCAATCGCAAATCGTGCTCTATAGAAATAAGCCCCTTGCTCATTAGAAATCATTTTGGCTATTTCTTGGGGTGACATATTGGCGCGGGCCTTGGCCAGCAGACGGCGGCTCAGAACATCACTGACATCACTCACGCTGTCAATCGAAGACACCGGCGGTAGCTCTTTTAATTCACCGTAGTACCAAAAAAGTGGCATAGCCAGAGTGCCGCTTAGGGCAAATAGCAGATGAGCCACCAGCTGGTGCTCGATAAACACTCCCCAGAACCAGAAGAATAGTGACAGCAGTACCCCTAGCCAAGTAATTAAACGGACCGGTTGGCTATCAAAGATTTTACCGAAGCGTGCTTTGGTAGCCCGAGGACTTTGCAGATTAAAGTGTAGTGATGGATTCATTTGCCAACTCCCGCCACCATCATGACTAAACTAATTGGCAAGGCAAATGGCGCTAATGGCCATAGGGCAATAAAGATAACCCCGCTCAGGAACGCCAATAGAGCCACAAATAAGCCAGTAAAGATAATAAAGCTACGGGCAAAAAAACCAACAAAGCGAGAAATAACATTATCTAAGAGAGCGTGCATCTGCACATCAATCGATCCATTGGCCTGGCTATAAGTTTGCTTAAAGGGCGAGAACCAGGTTTGAGCAAGGGCTAAAATCGAGAAAGTTTCGTTGCACCACTTCAGCCTATCAACAATCGCTTTTTGCATTGCCCATTGCCAACCAGCACCGTACCACCAGCGGAGTCCAAGAAGAATGACCATAACCAGTATTGTATCAGATAGCGCCAGAGAGCACACTTCTTGATATACTATAGAAACATGAAAAAACTTATCCACTATTTCAAAACCTACAAACACCTTGGCATTGTTATTGTTGCCATTATTATTGCCGGCGTGCTCGACCTGGCAGGTTATGAAAAATACACCAATATAATCCTCGGTGTTACTGCCTCATTATCAGTCATCCCTTTGTTATTGGGTATGGTACAGGACTTACGGGACGGACAGTATGGTGTTGATATCTTGGCCGCTACGGCAATCATCGCATCGGTGGCCCTAGGTGAGTACTGGGCCGGAATCGTCGTCGTACTGATGCTAACCGGTGGTGAGTCCCTCGAAGACTACGCCGAACACCGAGCCAAGACCGAGCTTGATGCCCTGTTAAACCGAGCACCCAAAAAGGCCCACCTTATTAAGGGCGGTAAAACTACCGATATCCTAGCCAGTAAGGTTCAGACCAACGACAAACTTATCATTAAGCCGGGTGAACTAGTACCGGTTGACGCCGTTGTAACCGATGGCCATGCCAGTGTTGACGAGTCTAGCCTGACCGGCGAAAGCTTGCCCATAGAGAAACATGTCGGTGATGAACTACTTAGTGGCTCAGTCAATATGGATGGCGTGCTAACTGTTAAGGCCTTACGCCCGGCCGCCGATAGTCAATACGAGCAAATAATTAAACTGGTACGCGGTGCCGCCAGTAACCAATCGCCTTTTGTGCGCTTGGCCGATAAATACAGTATCCCGTTCACAATCGTCGCCTACGCTATTGCTATAAGTGTCTGGGTGGCATCGGGCGACCCCGTTCGATTCCTCCAAGTTATTATTGTCGCCACCCCCTGCCCCTTATTACTGGCCGCCCCGATTGCCTTAATATCGGGCATGAGCCGAGCCGCCCGGCACGGTATTATCATCAAGACCGGATCGGCTCTTGAAAAACTAGCCCAGGTCAAAACGGTTGCTTTTGACAAGACTGGTACGCTAACCGTCGGCAAACCAGTTGTTGGCACGATTAAAACCTTTAATAAATATAGTCAAACAGACGTCCTGTCAGCTGCCGCCAGCCTAGAACAAAACTCGAACCATATCTTAGCTAAAGCTGTGGTCGCCAAAGCCAGTCAGGCCAGCCTAAAGACAGCTAAAGTAAAGAGTCTGCACGAAGAAGCCGGTTACGGGCTGAGGGGTGTAGTGAATCGTCAAACTGTTCTAGTCGGTAACGCTTCGCTGCTTCTTAAGCACGAAATTGACTTGCCCAAGAAACTCCAAACCGTGGCCGCCACGACCGCCTTTGTGTCCATAGACGGCGTTCTGGCTGGCACCATTGAGTTTACCGATGAACTCCGCCCCGAATCCAAGACTACGCTTCAGAAGCTTCGTGACGCTGGTGTGCAGCATTTACTTATGATTACTGGTGATAACGCGGCCAGCGCCAAAGCTATCGCTAAGAAGGTTGGTATAACCGATGTTCGAGCCAACTGTTTACCGGTCGATAAAATGACCGCCATCGAAAACATCAACGACCGTCCGGTGGCCTTTGTTGGTGATGGTGTTAATGATGCGCCGGTCTTAACCGCCTCGGACGTTGGTATCGCCCTGGGCGCCCGTGGCTCGGCAGCGGCTAGCGAGTCAGCCGATGTCGTCATTATGCTCGATGACTTTGGTCGCGTCGCCACATCCGTAGAAGTTGCCAAGCGCACCTTCTTTATTGCTAAGCAAAGTATCTTGATTGGTATTTTTATAAGTGTTGGTTTAATGCTTATTTTTGCCACCGGTAAGTTCAAGCCAATCTACGGAGCGGCCCTACAAGAAGTTGTCGACGTAGCAGTTATCTTCAATGCCTTACGCGCCCACGGATCTTGGCGCAAAAAAACTAGCCAAACAAGGCTTGCTGCAGAACAACTGTAACCAGCAAAGGCACGAACAGGTTGTCAGTTCCAGCTACAGCAAGATTCTCTATAGCAGTGGCGGCAAGAGGTAGCCAGATCAACAAGGGGACCAGGGGCCAGCTCAAAACGGTGCCACTCAGTAGCACTGTGCCCGTAACAATGGTTAGCGACAGCATAAAGAACATTAATGTCCCGACTAATGTCTTGGTGTAGTTACGAATGCTATATTTGTGAATTACACCATACTTACTACCGACTACCGCTGCCAAGCCATCAGCCAACGACAAGTGCAGAATGGCCGCTGTAAAAACAATTGGTTCCGGCGTAAGAAAGGCCGTTACGCCAATTCCAATTGGGAAAAATAACTCTCCCCAGGTACGACGATTAACGTTATGAACGGCGTGAAAAATGTGTTGCTGCATAGATATGATGATGACCGCCAAAAATGCTAAGCTCATGAATTCTATTTCGCGCCAGGTCAAAAAGTAGGGCCAAAAGGCTACGAACGTACCGACGCCAATATGGACAAACTTGCGGGCTGACTCGCCGCGCATAAGCTTTAGTCGCCAGAGCAGTTCAGACGTTGCCAGTATCGTAAACACCCCAGTCAAAGCCAACAGGAGCGGGACGTACTGCATTTACTTATTTGGCCTAAGATCTAGGAAGTTAGCCGTTTGCAGGTTTTGCAGTTGCCGAGGGGCAATATCAAAGGTTGGGCGCTTAACATGAGTCGGTGCCGAGCGCTGCTGCAGAACCGGCTCAATAAAGGCTGGTCGAGGAGCAAGCGGAGTTGGTGCCACTTTAGGTGCCGGCGGTAGTTGTGATGGGTGCTTCTTGCGCTGCTCCCTGGCTGCGGCCTGCGCAGCTGCATATTGCTTGGCGGCTTTGGCTTGCTTATTGTCTTTGCGGTTGGCTAAGTACACAAAGAAGACCGACAGGTTGTACAAAAGGATGATAGGTAAAGCTATCAGGAATTGCGTTAGCGGGTCATACGTAAACGGCAGTATCAACGCCAAGGCTAAGCTGCCCACGATGACATGGCGTTCATACTTCAAAAGCTTGCGCGGTGACATCGGCTTGATGTGGTTGATGAACAATATTAATAATGGAAGTTGAAATAAAAGAATAAAGGTCAGGATGCAAGCCAGAGCAAAGTTCAGATACTCATCAGCCGAAATTAAAGGGTTAACTCCACTGATCTCGACGCCCTGAAAGAAGTGCAAGGACATCGGTAATGCGCCAAAGTAGGCAAAAGCAGCACCTGCTACTCCTAGGGTCAAGGAGAGCAGTGTCACCATTGTAATTAGACGCCGGGTGATCTTTTTGCCAACCGCTGGCTCAATAAACGAGATGATGTTGTAGATTAAGGCCGGTATGGCCAAAGTAATACCTAATATGAAACAGATCTTCATGATGAAGTTAAAGCCACCGGCCGGGGTACTGTAGTAGAGTTCTTGGTTAAGCGGTGCCGTTAAGAAAACAATCAGCTGATCATGGAACATATAGGCAACACCAGCACCAGCCAACAATAGCAACGCCGGCCAGGTCAGCCGCCGGCGCAGTTCCTGAACATGTCCAGAAAAAGTTAGCTTTGGTTCTATGATCTGCCCATCCATCTCGAAGACCTCTCGTTTGTTATGGAACTAGGCTTTTTTGGTGCTTTTTGACTTCGTAGCAGCTTCTGGCTCGTCGGCAAACCCTTTGCGGATTTCTTTAGCTGACTGCCCAACGCTTCGTGCTAATTCTGGTAGCTTTTTAGCACCGAATAGCAACAAAACAATCAATAGAACGATAATTAGTTCGTCTGTTTTTCCAAACATTCTTGTTGACCCTCCAAGAGTTATTAATTACAAGCATAATCATAGCAGGATTATGCCGGTAAATAAAGAGTGACTAGGAGCCTAGGATACTACTTTTGACAGGGTTGCCGCCATAAGCCGATGAACCGTAGCCACTTGCGGCACCGCGACTTTGCTGACTAGTAGAGCTGGCACCATGGTGCAAAAGAGCCTTGATCATACCACTCACCCCGATAGCTGCTAAAAAGCCAGCACCAATATAACCTAGGAACTCTTTGCGATCCATTTCTTTTTCGAATATTGCTTGAATGTGTTTATGCATATTTATTGTTTATTTAGTATTACTTAAGAACATATTAGTGGTAATGGTTAGGTGATGTCAAGTAGTTTATGGTTATTCCGACATATTTTTGCGGCGACGGTTTTTTAGCCATATATAAAGTACAGTTAGGTTGTACAAAATAAGGGCAACAATAATTACTGTAAGCATGTTAGTATCATGATATAATTCCTGTTAAGTATACAGCTTATGATTGACATACAACACACCTACAAGAGTTTGCAGAGCAAAATTTCAGCCGTTTTTGTGGCTTTCTTGTTAGTTGCCGGAATGGTTCTTACACCGGCCGCAGCTTTAGCGGCTACGCCCGACTATAGTTGTGGTGCCTACGGTAGCGACGACTATAACAGCAACTGTCCAACCGATTCTACTAGTTCGAGCTCAAGCAGTTCTTCTAGTAGCTCAACTGGTGGAGCCGCGGCAGACACCCCGACCACAACTGATACCACTACCACGACCGATGACACAACTACTACTGATAGCACCGACAACACTGCCTCTACCACCAAGACTCTGGCCGAAGAAGAAGCTGGCACGTCAAATACTAACCGCTGGCTTTTGTTCGGCTTCTCACTCTTCCTGCTACTACTAGCCTTATGGCTGATCTTCTTCTTGCTTAAGCGCCGCAAGCGCCAGCAAGAAAACACACCAATGTTCTAGACAGTCGTTTGGCCAGGCGTAGGCTGAGGTTGCTCAACCAATCTATTGATACCTAGATCACCCATAAGATACGCAATATTATCACGGTCGGCTGGTGGCATATGTGGGCTAACCCGGGCCACGATTTCTAAGTTGCCATCAACATGATCGACAACAACCTTAACAGCACCATCTATATCTGGCATAACATCAAAAAGATCACGCTGCGCTTGATCGCTAGCTTGCTGGAAGGCATCGAGTTCTTCTCTAGTAATTCTTCGTTTTGACATACCCAAAATCTTACAACTACTCTGTTAGATATGCAAGCATGAGCGAAATATGTTTTAAGATGCCTAGGCTTCGTCGATTGCTCGGGCTTGCTGGATCTGTTGCATGAGGTGGCATTTGTCGCCTCCCTCTTCGAATTGCTGACAAGCACCGGGGCGCTCTTCGTATACACCACAATGCTCCCAGCCATCTTGATCGGTTTCAAGATATTTACAGTCGTTAAGTAAGACGTATCGACCGAAGTTTGCGGATAGTGGCTCAGTTGGTCGCTCGGGGTCAACATAATAAGTCCTCATGCCGGTGTCAGTGTCCCATTCAAGACCACGAGGGTAAGGTGCATCCCGACGCGGCTTTGGCGATGGCAAGACGACTTTGAGAAGCTTGTTGCCAACACGCGTCATAAAGGCAACCTCCTGAAACGTCAGATCAAATATTTCGTTAGCCCGGCAGCAAGCCGCCTGACACTCATTGCAGTCGTCAACCGGTTCAGATAGCGGTATTGGGATTCTGGGCATAATTATAACTATTGAACAGGTGGTGTGATATTGCCGTGATCGACAGCTGCCTGCAGACCTAACATTGCGACATCGCGAGTTCTCTTTTCATCGACAGAAAAGGCGTCGCCCCAGCCACTTGCCCTTAATTGTTCGGCAGCATCGAGCATTTGGCCAAAAACTTGACGTAAGTCAACCGACAAAGGCGGTTCAAGCGTACCGTTGTCATGAGCTTCAGTAAGCCCTTCTATGGCAGCTTTTACTGGAGCACCCTCCAGTGGTCCTTGGGCTGTGTGATAGTAGCTAGTACCCCACCAATCATGAGTAATCCAAAGGCAAGTTTCCGAAGTAATTTTTTGAGCCGCAAGGTATGGCCGCCGCCCTTCTGGTATCACTGCCTCTACATCTTGATTACTTGGGAATTCAGTTTGTACTTTGGGCATGACTTGCTCCTTGCTTTATTCTAACTATGATTATTAAGCTATCTAAAGTTGTTTGCAAGCATGAGCGGGGTGAAAGCGACTGCCTGGCGGCACAATTCGTCGCGGGCTCGGTGCCAGCACCTGCGCGCGCTCCTCATGAGCGCACCTTCGACGATTGTCTGCTGCGCAGCCAAATCGAAGAACCG
>JAUPVS010000018.1 GCA_030916945.1 Patescibacteria group bacterium | reverse complement strand
CAGAGCCTCAAAATTAAAGAACTGAACTTTGTGCAGATGACCCGCGTTAATCTTAGAACGGTAATTATCGTGGTCGGTTTTGCTTTGTTCCTGTACTTTGCCGTTACCCAGCAAGAAGATTTTAAGAACAGCCTGACGGCTTTGGGTGATGCTAAACTGCCACTTTTGTTGGTGGCTATAATGTTCTCGGCACTGTCTTACTTTGCTGCCGCCATGGTTTACAAGCTGATAGCCATCTACGCCCTTCCCTACTGGCGTACGTTGCTGGTGCAAGTTGCCAGTAGCTTTACTAACCGACTGTTACCAGCTGGAACCGGCGGTCTGGCCACCTTTACGCGTTACTTGGTAACAGAAGGTCATACCAAGCCGCAGGCGGCAGCCCTGGCTACCGTCAATAACATCTTTGGTTTTGTGGCAATTACAAGCTTGACCATCCTAACGGCCGCCCTGTCTAAGACATCGCTACGCGAAGCTATTAAGGTGCCGCTGTCAGGCACCATGGCCATTGTAATTGCAGTTTTGGTGGTGGCTGCCATTATTACGGTCTACTTAGTAAAACCGGCCCGGGCCTTTACTAAAAAAATGTCAAAACATGTTAAGGCCGACTTTAAGCTGATAGCTGCTAACCCGACCAACCTGGCCTTGGCATTGCTGTCTTCGATGGTGATAACTATCTGCTACGCGGCGGTTTTGTACTTCTCGATTCAGGCCTTGGGCGCTAATGCCACAATTCTGCAGACCTTTATTGTCCTGACCGTTGGTGTGGCAGCGGCCAGCGTTACCCCTACACCTGGTGGTATTGGTGGAGCCGAAGCCGGCCTAGTGGCAGGCTTAACTTCTATTGGCTTATCGGCCGACATCAGCCTGAGTATCGCCATGGTCTATAGATTTGCCACCTTTTGGTTGCCGATCATTCCAGGCTTTATTGCCTTCCATTTTGCCTTAAAGAAGAAAATACTTTAGTTCTGGCTAAGGCTGGTCTGTTCGTAGTTGTAGGTTGAAGTGGCTAGACCAATTTGTTCAGAGGCGATCTGGGCCATGTCGACCACTCTAAAGTCGGCCATACCGATTATTGGTAGCATATCCCATGTTTCTGGGTAGTTATTGTCGGTAGCCGGCGGTGCGTTCGGTTCGCTAACTAGCAAAAAAACTTTCCATGCTCCCAGCGTATCAAGAGTTACCCAGTGGTCTTGAACTTTTTGCAGCCGCTCTTCTTCTTTAATACGAGCTCGAGAAACATAAGATATCATCTTACCGTGCAGTTGTTTTAATACTTCCTCAAGCTCCAGAGCAGTTGTAAATTGTTCCGGGTCCTTACGGGATAGAGCTAGCTGTAAGTCGTCTTCGGCAAAATCACCAAGCTGGCTTCGGCATTCGTTGCCGGCGGCTTTAATAGCGTCAATTGCTTCGGGCCGGTGAATTACTTGATTAAAGTTAGCAACAGCGCCCAAGACTTCATTAGTCAGGGCAAAGTTTTTATCCCAAACGGGAAAAGACTCAGGATTCATAACTATATAATACCACAAAACACTGTACAAAGCAATGTTGGACGTGTTATGATAATCGTCATGAGTGACCTGCCAGTAGCAATTAGATTAGAAGAGTTTGTGCCCGAGGCCTGTGTTGGTTGCGACACGGCTTACGAAGCCTGCCGGGTCATGGCGCGCGAGGTGGTTGGGCATAATGTGGCGATTGATGCGGCTGGAGCACAGTTAGCCCTAGAGCTTACCGAAAATTGCAGTGGTGCGGCTAGGATTGCCATCGGTTGGGCAGCTACCGAACAGCGCTGTCGCAACCGTTTAGTCGTTTGATTTGCTACTAAGCTTGCTTGGAATATTCCGCGAAAACAGCAATGTCATTATCGCCAAAAAGACGATGGCAAACAGCGACTGTTTAAGCGCTGTAATTTGCGAATCGGCATAGTCATTGGTTATTTGTTCAACCTGGTTGGCTGGTAGCCCTAACGACGTTGTGTAGCTGGTAACTTCACTAACCGGCACAATCTCGACTCCGGCCTGGCTGTTGGTCTGAACGTACGACTTAATATTATCTGGCAAATTACCGGACTGAATGTTGCCAACAAAGGCAGTTGTAAGGCTGGCCACCAGTACCGAACCGATTAAGGCTGTACCCAATGAGGCGCCCAAATTCTGCGATACTCCCTGTAGTCCACCAACTTCGGCGGTTTGTTTTTCGTTGACTGAGGACATATTAACATTACCCAGCTGTGAAGCCAGCAGACCTAGGCCGGCGCCCAGCAAGAACATACCAACCGCAAACAGCCAGCTCTTTAGATCAATTGACACGGCGCCGAGCAGTAGTATTGAACCGCCAATTAGTAGGACCTGGCCGGTTCTAACAATTTTGCGTGGCGACCAGCTAGCTGACAGCTTTGTTCCCAGAACCGAAAAGATGATCACGGCAGCTGACAGTGGCAGGATCTTTAAACCTGTTTCAAGAGCGTCATAGCCCAGAGTCATCTGTAGGTAAACCGGTATTACAAAGAAGACAGCGGCGGTAATCATGTACTGCGAAGCTAATACCGACAGGCCGCTGCGCAGGCGCGGGATCGACAACATCGAAACTTTGAGTAGTGGGTCACTGCCGCTGGCTTCGAGCCGCTGTTGGCGGTGGTAGAAGGCCCGCAGCACAATAATGCCCGCCAGTATCAGGTAGGCCACTATCGATATTCCCAGTGGCGCGATTTCATTGCCGTTAATGGTTGGAATGGCCCGTGGTGTTATCCAGCCCCAGGTTTTACTTTGGAGCATGCCAAAGATAACCAAAAAGAAGCCGCCGGCGGACAACAGCACGCTGGGGACATCGATTCTGGCCTTTTTGGTGAGCGGCGCATCTTTAATTTTGCCGCTCAGCAGGACCACCAAAGCCATAATGGCGACCTCGGCAAAAAAGACGTAGCGCCAAGATAAGTAGGTTGTGACATAGCCGCCAATCAGTGGCCCGGCGGCGGCGGCCGCACCGGATACACCACCAATTATGGCAAACGCCACGACGCGATCCTTGCCCTTGTAGTTAGTGGCAATCAGAGCAGCAATGGCTGGTATTACCAAAACCGCGCCCAGTCCTTCTACCAAGGACCAGCCAAACATCAGCATGCCAATACTGCCGCTTAACCCGGTAATTAGCGAACCACAAGCATAAACTACCGAACCAATTAGAAAGGCTCGCTTGCGGCCCCAGACATCACCTAATTTACCGCCCAGTAGCATAAATGAGGCCATTGTTAGGGTGTAAAAAGTAATCGCCATTTGCATGGAAGCAATGGTAGTGCCAAGGTCTTTAACGACGGTAGAAATTGATACGTTCATGACCGTGCTGTCGAGCACCATCACAAACTGAGCCAAGGCCAATAAAGCAACTACCGTCCACTTCTTCATGGTCCTAACTATAGACCTGCTTGACGGGCATTTCAAATTGTTATTAGACCAATTAGATGTTATAGTAAATTCAAATTAAGAGGTTCTATATGAAGAAGATTTATGAAGCAGCAGCGGCGGGCGCAGTGTTATTTGGCAGCATGGCGTGTGGCGGCGAAACCGACGCGGCAAAGGTTGAGGCAACTGTTGTAATGGATGGAGTAGCCGTTCTGGAGTCTCCTAGTGACTACAGTAACAAATCTTGGCAGCTTGAAATTGGCGAAAAAGTCGCCTTAGTTTGCCTGGATACCAACTATGTTCGTGTTGAAGTTGGTGGCACCGATGGTTATGTTGAACCTTTTAGTCGTATCGACGGTGTTGCCCACGACACGCTTAGCATGGATTTGGGTGAAATTCGTGATTCGGTTCCACCTTGCGATGCCCAAGGCTAGTCTTCAGCCTTTAATTCGTTGATGTTATCTTGCATTTCGAGGGCTTGGTAAAGTTGGTTGTTATCGGCATAATAGTCTCGCAGAAAGGTGAAGTAGCCAATCCGTCTTTCTAGGCTATCGAGGTTACTGTTCAAGAGGTTTTCAATCAAATGATTCGTTCTGTCTTGGTCGACCCAGTCGGACCCCAACAAAAGTTTCATTGTTACGGCTGGATCATCCATGGAGTTGGCTAGCTGGAAGGCGTGGATGGTGTCGCCTTGCCCGTCAAGTTTCTCGACTAGATGGAACAAATAGCCTTCTTGCTTGATAAGATTGGCAAAAGCGATACCTATCTCGACTGCACCAACATCTATTGCTGTGCTAGCTAGCTGATATCGCATCATGTCGGTGTATTGTTGTTCTGGAAAGTTGGCCTCGGCTTGATTCATTTCTCCTACCAGAAATACCGCCTCTTCCTCATTTAAAGAGTGCCTATAAAGTTGCTCCAGTGCTATCAGTAATAAATTGGCCAGGTAAAGCCGGTTTTCGACCGGTGTATCACCCCAAATTACCTCGTCCTTAAGATTCTTCACGACAGATGACCAGTTAACGTCATTGTAAAGCTCGGTTTGTGAGTCAATCCAGCCGTCAATTGGGTTATCTTCGATACCGTTGACCATGAGAAACCGGTTTAATGAACGCACGATTTTGCCAGAAGGATCGCGGGCAACGGCATTGTCGCGCACGGCCTGAATTGTTCGCCCGATATTGGGGCAGTACGGCGCGGCGGCACAGAGTTCGCTTACCAAACTTGCCTTCCTGTTGGCGTCGATATTTTTTTTAATGACAGTAAGAGTCTCGGCCATTTCGTGGCCGCTGGTCATCGTCCAAAATACCTCGATGGCTAAGTCTGGTTGATCGACTGCCAACAAATCGGTGATTACTGCTCTTTTGATACTGTCCCAATAGCTGCTTTCGGGGTTTTCTTGAGCATATGTGTCGATTTGTTCCAATAGCTGAATCGTACTTATAGTTATATCGGTCGAAGGGTCTACCAGAGTAGCTTGCATCTCAATAATATCGGGCGATATTTGAGCCAGAAAGTCTAGTGGCAAGCCCCTGTAATACCGTACACCGTCTTGATTACCATCGCGCTCAGTCATGATTACAGATTATAGACATTGACTAGTTATGCAAGCACCAGCGTTTTAGTACATTTTTGGATTGTCTGACCCAGGCTAAACCTGTAAACTTTATTGCATGGTTAAGACAGAATCAAAAAACGCAATTGTAGTTAAGAACTTGCACAAGTCTTACAAGCAACTGGCGGTTCTTAAGGGAATTAGTTTTTCGGTAGAACGCGGCTCAATTTTGGCTTTACTGGGGCCCAACGGTGCCGGCAAAACGACTACTATCAAGATACTTAGCACCCTGCTCCAGGCCGACAAGGGTAGTGCCACAATCGAAGGTTATGATGTCGTTAAAGATTCTAACGAAGTGCGGGCCCGAATTGGTCTGACCGGCCAGTATGCCGCTGTTGACGAATACCTGACCGGCCAAGAAAACCTGGTAATGATTGGCCGTTTGTATCACTTAGATAAAAAAGAAGTTAACCGCCGGGCCACCGAGCTAATTAAGCAGTTCGACCTGGTTAAGGCATCGACCCGACCGGTTAAAACCTATTCCGGTGGTATGAAACGTCGTTTGGACCTAGCCATGAGCCTAATCGCCGCGCCGCCGATTATATTCTTAGATGAGCCAACTACGGGATTAGACCCACGTAGCCGCCTAGTTATGTGGGAGATCATCAAGAAGCTGGCCGCCCAAGGTACGACAATTCTGTTGACCACCCAGTACATGGATGAGGCTGACCACTTAGCTGATAACATTATTGTGATTGACGGTGGCAAGGTGATCGCCGAAGGCGACGCCAATTCACTTAAAGCTAAAGTCGGTGCCGACCACCTGGACCTAACAATTAGCAAGAAGAGTAACTTCGACGATGCCCGTCGAGCTCTAAAGTCCGAAAAGATAAAGGTTGACGCCGAGCAGCGAATTATTAGCATCGCCACTAAGGGTGGTGTCAAAAAACTCAAGCAACTACTCGGCAAGCTTGAAGACGCTAAGATTCAGGTCGAAAGCGTATCACTACGGCGCCCAACTCTCGATGACGTTTTCTTAACACTAACTGGGCACGGCACTACCAAGACGACTGACGAAAACGACAAGGAGGCCAAGTAATGAATTCTGTTATGTGGACAGTTGCCGACTCGTGGGTCATGGCCAAGCGCAGTGTTACGCATATTTTGCGCAGCTTTGATCAGATCATGTCGCTGGTACTCTTCCCGATTATGTTCATGTTATTAAACCGCTACGTCCTAGGCGGTGCCATCGATACCGGCGATGTTACGTATGTTAACTACCTGTTTGCTGGCATCTTGGTGCAAACCTTGGCCTTTGGCGCTAACTACACCACTATTAACCTGGCGGTAGACATGAAAGAAGGTGTGGTTGATCGTTTCCGTTCGTTGCCAATGTCTAACAACTCTTTGATCTTTGGTCATATTGCCGCCGACCTGGTGCGCAACATCATCTCGGCCATAATTATCATCGCCGTTGGTTTTTTGGTTGGCTTTAGGCCTAACGCCAGCTTGCAGGATTGGCTGTATGTATTTGCCCTAGCCATGTTATTCACGCTGGCTATCTCTTGGCTTTCGGCAATTCTAGGTCTGTTAGTTAAAAGTCTGGAAGCTGCCCAGTGGGTTGGTTTTGTACTGATCTTTCCGTTGACATTTATCTCGAGTGCCTTTGTGCCCACCGAAACCATGCCAGCCGCGCTGCAGGCCTTTGCCGAGAATCAGCCGGTTACCCACGTTATTGATGCTATGCGCTCACTACTAGTAGGCACACCAATGGGCGACTCCGGTTGGCTGTCGGTGGTTTGGTGTACCGGAATTATATTGGTATCGATTCCTATTACCGGTTGGCTGTTCCGCCGCCGCTCGGCCGCCTAGAGCTATTTAAAGCTCAATCATGTAGGCCATTAGGTTTGGCGCATCCTGGTACAGGCGGGCCATTATTAAGCGATGTTGTTGGCTCACATATGGTTCGACAGTCGGAAGAGTTGTGTAAGACTCATAGTTGGATATTTGGGCGATGATCTCGGCTTTGTTCTCGACAATGCCACCATCGATTGTTTCTTCTAGGGCATAGTCGGTGGTAGCCACAATCCTTCCTTCTGACATATCTTCGCTGCCACCCTGGTTTTCAGAGTCTAGGCTATGATCAGCTGGTTGAATGACTTTTGGCATCAGGGCAGCAAACTGGGGGTCGTTGTACATGCCGTATTCACCACAGTATTGGGCGTCCCAGACATGACCCATTTCATGCAGCAGGGTGCGTTGGTTAGCGGCAAGTGCATCAATGAACACCGTGTCCGGAAAAGGCACGGTATTGGCATAACCAGACGTATCGGCTTTAACTATGTTGCCGACCACAACTGTTTTGGTGCCTAGGTAACTGACAAGTTCAACCGGTGTTTGATAAAGCTGACGAACCAAGCTAACCAGGTTAGCCTTGGCGGCCTGACTCTCCATATCTGCCGAGCTATAGCCGATCATATTTACACCGTCCATGGCCTGGCCTTCGTCTAGAACAACTAAGTCTAAGCCATAGGCGCTCAAGAGTTCACTAGCTCGCTCCTGGTAGTAGTCGAACGGTTCGATAAAATACCGATTTACCTCACCCGTGACGCCTTGCGTCAGTACTTCGGCACCATCTTCAAACAGCCTTGTTTCGAAATTGTCGATGGCATCATGGGGAATGGTGACGTCATACTTGTCCTCTAGTTCGTACCAGGTAGTTTGCTGCATGTCACTTGCTTCACGCTCCCTAGCGTCGGCTAGCAAGGTGTCAACTTCTTCTATAACCTGTTCGTCAATCTGAGGGCAGACGTCTGGACCGTAGTCTTGTTCGACTTGGTAGTCATGTGTGACGTGGTGGCTGTCGACGTCAACGGCTAATCCGGCGGCCAGACCTAAGTTAAAAGCAACCATGGCCGCCAAACCGCCAGCCTTAACCTGTTGGGTCGGGTTCATTGCTTCGAAACGCTGCAAGTAATGGTTAGTCATATAAAGTAGGAACTAGTTGTCGACTGCGGGTGGAGTTGTCTCGGTGTTGTCTGGGGGTAATAGTTCTACAGCAAGCTGCGGATCTAGCTCTTCGTGCGCCTTAGCTAAGTCCAAATCAAAGTCTAGATCAACGGGTGTATATAAATCGAATTCAGGGTCAAACATACAATTATAATACCATAATACTGTACTAAGCGCTAGTCGGTATTGTCCGCGACTATCCCTTGACATCAAGGAACAGATGAGCTAAACTGTAAGTATGAAAGTTGAACGGTACACAATAGATACGTTTCATCTGGAGTTTCCTGATGATGACACTTGTCTTGACTACATGTTCAACCTGGCCTACGGCAATCTCCCAGCCTGCCCTCAATGCGGTGTTGTTGAGCCCCGTTACTACCGCGTTAGAAACCGCAAATGCTACGCCTGTAATGACTGTGGCTACCAAATCAGCCCTCTGGCTAATACTATCTTCCATAAGTCTGAAACCCCACTGACTAAATGGTTCTACGCCATCTACCTGTTCAGTGTTGGTAAAAACGGCGTATCAGCTAAAGAAATAGAACGACACTTAGGCGTTACGTATAAGACCGCCTGGCGCATGGCTAAACAAATCCGCCTGATGATGCAGCAAGGTGGCTCTCCACTATCAGGTGTTGTTGAGGCTGATGAAACCTACGTAGGCGGTAAAACTCGCCGTGATAAAATGTACGATAACAAAACAGCCGTTGTAGGCATTGTTGAAAAGCAAAAAGGCACTGGTCAGGTTAAAGCTTTTGCAACTAAACAGGCTGACGCTACCGTAACGCTACCGTTCCTGCGAGCCAACATTACACCTGGCTCAACGCTACACACTGACGACAGTCGTATCTACTCGCGCGTTAAACGTGACTTCTCTCATGAATTCGTTAATCACAGCAAGCTGGAGTACGTAAAGTCCGGTGTTCACACCAACACCATTGAAGGCTTTTGGGGTCAGCTTAAGCGATCACTCGACGGTACGTACCACTGTGTTAGTCCGAAGTATCTTCAGCTGTACGTGAACGAGTTCGTTTACCGGTATAACCACCGGCACGTCGCGGCTTTCCCGGCTTTGATTCAAGTGGCTGCGCAGCCCGTTCTAGTATCTTCTCGAAATCTTCCTTCGCGTTAGGATTGCGCTCAGATTCTGGCAGGCTTTCCTCCCACTGCTTGATACTCTTGCGGACTTCATCGTTGCTTTTAGGCATGTTCCTAGTATACCGCACCAATCAAAATCACCTGGTATAGTATGCCAATCGGTTGGAATACTATCTGACAAAGCTTCATCTGTTAACTACTCTTATTTGAATTCCTTTACTATACAACTACAGCACCAGAGTTACATAACATTAACCTTACCCACCGACACCCAAGCTATCTGGTTTTACTTTTCTCTATATTTTTCCTCTTTCTTTTCTCCCTCTCTTTCTATATAAATATAGAGGAGAAGACATAAAGTGAATGATGAATGATTGTTAGTAGGTATATAAGTATGGCTGTAGGTAGTTGTTTGGGTGTAAGTATAGTGAATTATATCATCAGGTGTGTTAGTGATAATTTGGCTGGTTATGTGAGTAATTGTGGTAATGAGTTGAGCCTTGGTTTGGTAAGTATTGGAGTAAGTTAGTAGGTAGATGTATGCGTGATCTAGCAATCAATGAAGCTGAAGTTAATAAATCTAGCAAAGTGGATGCAGTGAAGTACCGCAGACCACTAAACCCTCAGCAGCTGAAAACCCTGCACCTACTGTATTGGTACCGTTTCTGCACAGCCAAGCAACTAGCTCGTTCGCTGGACAAATCCAGCCATAAGGCCATACAAAACAAGCTGCAGATACTTGAAGCGCAAGGCTTTATTGGCAAACGCTATGACACGTCCTACAAGCTTGTCGGAAGACCAGCTGAGTACTTTATTACTCCCAAAGGCGTCCGTGTACTTGAAAAGGCCAAACCAAATACTACCAACCAGTGGGCAACCAAAAGCCTGTACAAGAACAAGACGGTGTCTGGTGACTTCCTGAGGCATTGCGTCACCGTAACTGAAGTATCTCAAAGACTGAGAGCTATATATGGAGACAGCAACAAGCTCCGTAGATTCTCCAAAAGCTATATGGCAGAGTTTAGCCACTATCCCCAATGGACACCGGACTTACACCTTGAGATACCAGGCAAAGGTGAAACGCCCGCCAAACACTACTTTGTAGACATTTGGGATGGTACCAAGCCGTTCTTTGTCAGTGTCAGGAAGGCACGGAACTATGTGAACTTCAAAGACAGTGGCGGCAAGGATGGCACTGAATGGCAGGAGGATGAACAGTTTCCGGCAATACTGGCCATATGCCAGAACGAGCAAACCCAGAAGAAGCTAAACCGGCAGATGAGGCGTATTTTAGACGAGCAGTGGGATGAGGAGCTGGTGTTTGCTACAACGACAAGGCAGCAGCTTATGGAAGCTACCAAACCAGCACAGAAGGTGTGGCTACAGATTCACTCGGACGAGGAGCCAACCAAACGCTCTTTGAACCAGCTATTTGCACCAAAAAGCTAATGGTGTAGAATATACGTAAGCAGTATTCATATACTGAGTGTAGTGGAAGCAAAAACAATGAAAACTACGTATACATTAGAGGAAAATAATCAAACCGGCACTATCAGTGGTTTAGATTGCGCATCAGCGCAATCTCGTCTCTCTCTCTCTCTCTCTCTCTCGGTTAGCGCAAGCGCTAACCGCACCGATAGCCCTAAAACCGTCAGCAGCCGTCTCTATTTTGGACGGCTAATTTTATTTCCTGGAGTAACAGCAGTGCAAGCCTAATATAATCAAAAACCAGCAAGAATAACGAACCAAGAATGGAACCCAACATGGAAACCCTGACCCAAACCATTAACATCGTCATCGGCGGAGACGGCACCGGCAGCCTGGCAGATACTGGCGTCTCCCTCCTGCCGCTCATAGCCATTGCCGTAATGCTCATAGCTTCCGGTATTCTTTCGTGGCGCTTTGCCCACCGCTCCCACAAACTCAGCTTCCGTAGTCTCGGCGTCTTTGCCTTCTTTGCCCTCGCAGGCCTTGGTTTGACCCTCAACCTCTCAGCCGTCACCGCTGCTCCCACTCTCACCCTCGGTACTAACCAAGACACGCTCACTGTCACCGTTCCCGAAGGCGGAGGTGAAGCCAGCACGACTACCACCCTCACATCAGGTACCACCAACCCTGAGGGCTATACCCTCACGGCAGCACTAGCTGAAGCCGAGCCAGGCATAGCTATTAAGCTCAAGGGTGGAGACATCACTACCAGCACAGCCCTCGAACCAGGCGCTCCTGCCTTAACGCTCAAAACCACTGAAAGTGCCAGCTCAAACGACACCACTGAAGTAACGCTGGACTTCACCATTGATGGTACGGTAACCTCAGGCACCAAAGAACTCAAGCTGGCCTATACGGTTACCGACAACGAGCCAACCGGTCCGGCTACCCTCCAAAGCTTCACCACTGAGGCCTGCGATGCACTACCTGTCTACACCGGCAGCAATGAAGACGCCGTTATCACCCTGACCGACAGTAGAGACGATCAAGCATACCAGGTCGCCAAACTAGCAGATAACAACTGCTGGATGCTCGACAACCTCAAGCTGGGCTCTACTACGGGCACCATAGAACTGACACCAGAGGATTCTAATGTCGGCAGTAACTTCACGTTGCCGCAGCTCTACAGCGGTTATTCCGGTGACTATCTGAACTATGACGACCCACACGCCTATGGCCCGCTCCCCGGAGACACCGGAGAAGGCGAAACCAACTACGGCTACTTATACAACTGGCCTGCCGCCACTGCCGGTGAAACAAGAGACAGCCATGACGAAACCGCAGGCGATGCACCATACTCCATCTGTCCGGCTGGGTGGCGGTTGCCAACAAGTAGATGGGACGCAGACTGGGAAAACGTCTCTGGTGATTTCCCGAATCTCGATATAGCCTTTGGTGGTACTGGCGAAGGTTCATGGAGCGGCGAACCGAACATCGCTCAGTGGCAATACGATGGACCGTTTAAGGGTGTTTTCGCGGGCAGCTGGTGGGGAGGCTTCCTCGGTCAGGGTGACTACGGCATCGTGTGGTCGAGTTCGGCCTACCCGGACGATCCTTACACCGCGTTCGACGCGTACTTCAACGCAGGTGTAGTGAACCCAGCCAACTACGACGATCGGAGCGCTGGGCTGTCTGTCCGCTGTCTCTTAAATTAGCGTCAGCTAATTCCGGTACCCCACAAAGCGAGACTGGCGCGAAGGCGTGACCACGCCTGAGCCCGTCGAGTCGACTGGGGTACCGTCGCAGGATTTTATGATACGGACATGGCCATGAATACTTCAGACGAACGCGCCACGTGGCTCGCCAAAGAACTCAGGAAGGCGTACGTAGCTGCGCGGCGCGGCAAGACCAACAAGCCCGAGGTTGAAAAGTTCGATGCTATCGCCAAGCTTGAGTTGCCAGCGCTGGCCAAAGAAATTCACTCGCGCAGCTATACACCCCGTCCTTCAACAGCGTTTATCGTGAACAAACCCGTCAAGCGGGAGATATTCGCCGCCGACTTCCGCGACCGGGTGGTGCATCATTTTCTGTTCAATCAGGTCAACAAGTGGTGGGACGCCCGGTTTATCGAAGATAACTATAGTTGCCGCGTTGGCAAAGGTACGCTCTATGGTATCCGCCGTTTAGACCATCATATCCGCTCGGTGAGCCGTAACTATACCCGGCCAGCCTACGTACTCAAGCTGGATCTGCAAGGGTACTTTATGAGCTTGGAGCGCAAAAAGCTGTACGCGCGGGCAATGTGGGGGCTGGACAGGCAGTTTCCCGAAAGAGGCTATGCCTATCAGCTGTGTAAGTTTCTCTGGAAGGTGATAATTTTCAACGACCCGCTCAATAAGGTGGAATTCAATTGCCCGCGGAGCGCCTGGAAAGGCTTGCCGCCGAGCAAAAGTCTGTTCCACCAGCCCAAAGGGCGCGGCATCGCCATCGGCAATCTGACGTCGCAGCTGCTGAGCAACATCTATCTCGACCAGCTGGATCAGTTTGTAACGCTGGAACTAGGATTTAAACATTATGGGCGCTACGTTGATGATTTTTATATTGTTTCTGAGAGCAAAGCCGGGTTGGTTCAGGCTAGTAGTACTATAGAGGCGTACGTCACAGGTCGACTCGGTCTTGTTTTGCACCCGCATAAACGACACCTGCAAGAGTGTCATAAGGGGGTTGCGTTCTTAGGCGCGGTGATCTATCCGCACCGCATCCACCCCGGCAAACGACTGAAGCGCAACCTGCTGGCAGCACTCTCTCAGGAGGATTGCTCAAAAGAAACCGAAGCGTCATATAAGGGATTAGTGAAGCATTACAAGCATCATAAACTACTAAAAGGTGTAGCTATTGAACGGGGGGTACAATAGAGGCTATGCTTTGCCAGGCTCAGGGGCGGGCGGTGCTTGGCGGCTTTTTGCTCACTGCCCGAGGATCGGCCTGGCGTATAAGCATATCTAAGAGACAATACTCACTAGCTTTGACTTGTTTCCTAGCTAGTTCTATAGGGGCAGCGCCGCCAAGACCTCCCTGCGTTTGGTACGCTGGACGCAGTACAACGAGTAGTATTGATACACGTGCGCTGGTCGGGGGCCTTCAGTTTCGCGGGCAACTGGTGGGAAGGCTTCAACGATCAGGGTGACAACGGCAACGTGTGGTCGAGTTCGGCCAACCCGGACAATCCTGACAACGCGTTCAACGCGAACTTCAACGCAGATGAAGTGAACCCAGCCAACAACAACAATCGGAACGCTGGGCTGTCTGTCCGCTGACTCTTAGAGCATATTTTGTAACAGTTTTGCACTCACTACACCTCTATTGGCTCATCTTCCTCTGAGCCGGTATTTTAGCACTTTTTGCTTCATTCGTCTTTGTTTTAACTGTTCCTTGACGTTAGGGGATACTCTCGGTATTGTCGTTTAGAGCTTGTAAGTCCAGCCTGGTTGATAGGCCCATGGTTCGGTTACGCACGTCAGGATATCCTTGCCTTTAATATGATGCTCTAAGCCGTACTGTGTGGCACGGTGGCCAATTATTACCACGGTTTTACCTTCGTACTCACTCCTCAGCATTGCTAGAAAGTCACCCATCCGCATCATGCATTGTTCATAGCTTTCACCACCGGGGAATGGTATAGAGATCCGTTTAGCCTTCTCTGCATCGACTAACTTTTTGTCTTTCTGCGTCATTTCACCGTAGTTGCATTCTCTGAGTCGCGTGTCGATAAAAATCGGAACCGGTTTATCCTTAGCAATAAGTGCACCACACTTGTAGGAGCGTTGCATATCAGAACAAAAGATGGCGTCTATCTTACGGTCTTTGTATCGCTCTGGCCACTGTTCTTTAAGGAGTTTGACACCTTCATCCGAAAGATCTATGTCATTCCAGCCACTGGCTAGATGCGCTTCATTGTCGGTCGTTGTACTATGCGGCTCAAAATATATCGTAATCATGGGTTGATTATATCAGAGTAACTCCGCTACATTCTGGCTTTGGTTCGAATATGCACTGGCTGGAGATACGGGACAATTATAGAACTTTAGCCGAATTAACAGAGATGAATGATAACGAGGTTATCGATGATTACGGTGACTATGATTTAAGTAATTCTTCACTAAATAACACGGCTTCAGCAATAAATAATTCAAGCGGTTCATAAAGTCCTTGTGTTTGAGCTAATTCGAGGGCCTTATAGTAGGCGAATTTACGCTCTTTACGTACCAAAGGAGGCACTATCCCCGAACCTAAAGCTTGAACGAGCATAATTAGCCTGCCAGTCCTGCCATTGCCGTCACTAAACGGGTGAATTTGTTCAAACTGAGCGTGAGTACGAGCCATTGTAGTAATGAGATCGTCACTCGGTAAATTCTCGACCCCAAGAAGACGAACAAGATCGGGCACTTTTATGTGATTTGCCAAGGCAACTCTAGAACCCATGATTCGTACAGCATGGTTACGATATTTACCCGCGTCGCTAATAATTCCATTCATGAGCCGTAGATGCGTACCTAAAATTAACTCTTCACTTAGCATTAATTTTTTATCCTGGTTTAGTAGATCCACTAACCAATGAAGCGTTGCTTGATGGTTGCGTGCTTCTGACTGTTCGATGGCCGTTCGGTTAGACAGTACTTTGTGATCAAAAATTACATCTTCTACATCAGACAGAGTCATGGTGCTGCCTTCAATAGTATTTGTGTGGTAGGTTAGGTAGAGTGTTAGTTTGTCTAGTAACTCCTTATTCCCAACCAGCTCGTTCGGGCTCATTTTACACTTTAGAGCTTGGCTTTTTAGCGATATTAGAACTTCACTGTCGACGGTATCGATGCCGACAATATCAAAATATAGTTTTTCTATTTTTAATAATGCCTTAGCTCTAGGATTCGACCTGCCGTTTATCCACGAGTTAAGAGTCGCAAAAGTCACACTCAAATGAGAAGCAAGCTGCTCTTGTGACCAGCCAGACGCTTTAATAATTGATTTTAGACGATCTTGATAATTCATAACTTTATAAGTATATCACTAACTATATAAAGTTTCAATACGCTGTTGCTTATGGTCTCTAGATAGTACTGTCTAACTAAAATTGAGGAAAAGTAAAAGTTTAGTTAGATTAGTTGAAATTCATTTTGGCTGGGCCAGCAGGATAGCGCTTCCCTCGCACTTCGAGCTCGTCGCTTCTCCGTTCGCTGCGCTCACTGCGCCGAACCTCTTTTGCTGCGCAAAAGGACGGTTCTCATCCAGACCCGCTCAAATAGAATTAAAAAAACGACCGTTTGGTCGTTTGTTTAATTCTGGCTGGGGAGACAGTACGATAATGGAACTCTTACAGATAAGGAATTACAAAACGTTGATGATGTAGAAGAAATCCAGAAATTACTCGATGATACGGCAGAGGATGAGTCATGTTCAGAATAGCACGTCAAGGGCGCTCCATAGACTCGCCCGAACTATTAAGCTCAAAACTATACGATGAATCAAGCTTCTACGATGCGTTCGCAAAAGACGTAAGTAATGCAAAACATTCGGTTTTGATAGAAAGCCCATATCTCACTGAAAGACGAGTACTGCAGTTCTCTAGACTGCTCCAGCGCAGGACAATGGACGGTATAAATATTACGATTTATACTCGCAACCCTCGGCACCACGACAAAGTGCTTGAAGTGCAGGCCTGGAAGGCTCTAGAGATACTAAAGGACAATGGCATACTAATATTCATGTGTGATGATATGCGCCACAGAAAACTTTCTATAATTGACGATGAAGTTTTGTGGGAAGGTAGCTTGAATATATTTTCACAGAATGAAAGTTGTGAAATCATGAGAAGAAGTTTTTCAAAAGAACTGTGCGATC